>JAOUFU010000013.1 GCA_029858035.1 Phycisphaerae bacterium | reverse complement strand
AGTTTCTAACAAAGAAAACGCTCAGATAAACCATCATTTACTTTACATTTAACAGGCCCGGATTGCAAGAAGATTATAGGCATACTCTCTTTTACCATTGGAATTGGGCGTCGAGGCTTTCGGGCACCATCGATGATGCAAGAAAAAACAGTTTCTAAACGGACTTTTATCATGTACAATGTCAGCGGTTTATTTTTCGGATGATCCTGATTTTTCTGACAATACTGATATTGTCCCAATTAAACTGGAAAGGAGCAGAGATGAAACAGTTCCCAGCAGACAAAACGGGAGGAATTTCCCGGCGGGAGTTCTTACAAACGGTAGGTACCACAGCAGCGGGTGTTTCCATAAGCTCTCAGAAATTACTTGCAGCTGGAGGTTCTTTGCCCCAGGTAAGCACTCGGAACAAGAAAACCGCTACTGTGCAGGGTGCTTTTATCTACCCCCCTACCGAGTCACTAAGGAAAGCCGGCTATTATAGCTGGCCGGGCTCAAGCTTTGACGCCGAAGAACGCCAAAAACAATATATGGCGAAAATCAAACAAATAGAACGAGATTTGGGAATGCAAATCTTGATGGAACAGCAGCATCTCGATGACGAGCAGAGTGTCACGCGGTTTATCAACGAAGTCAAACAGTCCAAGCCTGATGGTTTGCTGCTCATACCCTTCAAGAAGGGCCACTGGGGGCACGTCACCCGCATCGTTGAAGAAGTTGGGATTCCAACGGTTGTGCTTGCCACTTTGGGCATTCTCCTTGTTGACCACATCAATCAACTCAGGCAAAAGCCAGGCGTGTACCTGATCAATTCACTGGATAATCTTGATGCTGTGAAAGATGGTATGAATATGGTCAGAACGGCACGCTGGATGAAAGAAAGCCGTATTGTTAACATTGTAGGTTCAGAGGTCAAGGAAACAACAGTTCCACATCTTGGGACACAGGTTCGGACCATTCCACACAAGAGATTTTACGATGAATATAAACGGACTAAAGCGACGGACGCAGTGAAAAAGCTCGCGCACGCGTACCTGAATAATGCTGAAGACGTAGTCCAACCAACCAAAGCCGATATTCTTGAAGCGGCCAAAACGTATTTTGTTCTGAAGCGACTCATTGAAGAAGAAGAGGCCGACGCTGTGATGATGGATTGTTTGCCGGGCCTTAAGATGCCGCATAAGCATGTACCACCTTGTATGGGTTTTATGAGTCTAAGGGACGAGGGTATCGCAGCGGGCTGTCAGTCTGACCTTAGCTCAACGCTGACCTTGATGCTGGTGCAGGAACTCTTCGACAGGCCCGGATTTCAGCAGAACGCTTCTATGGAGACGGAGAAAAATCACTATTTCGGCGCTCATTGCACCTGTGCTTCGAAGCTAAACGGCATAAAAGCAACTGCCGAGCCCTACATCCTGATGAGCCATTGCGAGGCGGGCTGGGGCTGTGTCCCCCGGGTCCTGTGGAGTACGGGGCGGGATGTTACCATGGCCCAATACCTATTGCGAGAAACACCCCAGATGATCATTTACAGCGGGAAAGTGATGGATTGTCCAAGCGTTCCTCAAACAGGCGGCTGTCGTACAAATATAGAGATGACTATAAACGAAGTTGATGACGTCTGTGATGTAAAGGGGATGCATCAGGTTATATTTTATGGCAATTACGCCAAACAACTGCGAACGTATTGTCAACTTTACAACATCAACATCGTCACTTAACAGTATTGGTTGTTTATGGTAAAAACAGCATACCACATTCGCAAGTTTGGTTGGCATTGGGCAGCTTGTTCGGGTATTATTACGATTAGAAAAGTCAGCGGTGTGGCTGAGTTTGATTTAAAGGGAAATATTAGTTTACTGAGGGCTTAGGATTTTTGACTTAGAGGACACAGCGTTTTTTAAGCAAATTGGAGGATTTAATTGAAGGCTTTAGTTTATACGAAACCGAACTATTTTGAATATTGTGATTTTCCGGAACCTGTAGCAGGTGATGATGATGTGCTGATTCATGTCAAGGCCTGCGGGATTTGCGGCTCGGACGTACACGGCTCTACAGGTAAGACCGGCAGGAGGATTCCTCCGTTGATTATGGGCCATGAGGCGGCTGGTATTGTTGAAGATGTAGGCAAGAACGTAAAAGATTTTGAAAAAGGCGACAGGGTCTGCTTTGATTCAACCGTATACTGCAATAGCTGCGAGCAGTGCCGGGCAGGTTTTTATAATCGCTGTGAAAGCCGGCAGGTACTTGGCGTTTCTACTCCAGAGTTTAAGAGGCATGGCGCATTTGCAGAATATGTTGCGGTGCCGTGGTGGATTGTCTCGAAGATTCCGGAGCATCTGTCTTTCACACATGCAGCCCTTTTGGAGCCTGTATCAATAGGTGTTCACGCCGCGAACAGAGCCCCCCTATCGGCTGCCGATACGGTAGTAGTTATTGGGGCCGGGACAATCGGCCTTTTTATTTTGCAGGCGGTGAGGCTAAAATGTGCCGGGAAGGTTTTCGTATCGGACATTAATGAATTTCGACTTGAGGCAGCAGGCAAACTCGGAGCAGATAAGGTCGTCAATCCTGTCAAGAGTGATCTGAGAGAAACGGTTTTCAAGGAAACAAAAAATAAAGGTGCAAATGTTACTCTTGAAGCCGTAGGGTATGCAAGCACTTTTCAAGATGCCGTTTCAGTGACAAGGATGGGGGGACATCTTGTCGCCGTCGGCAATTTGGAAAAGATGGCTGAGTTCGATTTGCAGAAGTTTATTGCCGGCGAGCTTACCTTTACCGGCTCATACGCAAGCTCGGGCGAATTTCGTGATTGTATAGAGTTAGTAGCCTCAGGCAAAATCAATGTGGAGCCGTTAATCAGCGATGTATTACCGTTGGAAGATGGGGCACGGGCTTTTGAGCGATTGCTTAAGGCTGAGGAGAATTTACTGAAAATCGTTTTAGAACCTTAGGTTTCGAGGACATAAAAGATGCTGGAACTTTTTGACCTTTCAGAGAAAGTGGCAATTGTAACCGGGGCGAGCCGCGGCTTAGGACAATATTTTGCCCGTGCACTTGCCAAATCGGGCGCCGATTTGGTGATTACCAGCCGGGATTTATCGAGTTTGACCGAATTCAAGCAGGAAATAGAATCCTTGGGTAGAAAGGCACTGCCGGTTCAGTTGGATGTGCTTTCACAAAGTGACATCGAAAATATGGTCCGTATGACCATAAATGAATATGGGAAAATTGATATCCTGGTCAATAATGCCGGTCTGAATATCAGAAGACCAAGTACGGATGTTTCGCAGCAAGATTGGGACACCGTATTAAACACCAATCTAAAGGGAAGCTTCTTCTGTGCCCAGGCAGCAGCCAGGGAGATGATAAAACGAAAACACGGCAGGATAATAAACGTCGGTTCGTGTACGTGCGTTTTCGGGATGGAGGGTATTGCGCCTTATACGGCGAGCCGGGGCGCTATTTTATCAATGACCAGGAGCCTGGCGGCAGAGTGGGGTAAGTTCGGAATCACTGTGAACGTGCTGGCCCCCGGATGGTTTAAGACGGCACAAAATGCCGTGTTATATGAGAACAAAGAATGGGTTGATTATATCACAAATCGTATTCCTCTAAATCGTCCGGGACAACCACATGATCTTGACGGCACAGTTATCTTTTTGGCATCGGATGCCTCGGAATATATTACAGGCCAGATAATTCTGGTGGATGGCGGGTTTACAACCGGAGCAACAAAAGCTATTACCTGATGATATTGAGTGAAAACCTGTTACATAATTATCTGAGGAGCATCAGTTATATAGGAAATGCAGTTTTTGATAATCAACGTAATTTTACTGCGAAAGAAAATTAAATAATGGAGGCGTAATCATGAAACGGACCGTTTTATTTGTAGCATTGTTACTTGCATTTCTGACATTGCCTTTTGTCACCAAGGCTGAAGCCAAAGACCTTCGTCTTGGTATGATTGGTCTCGACACCTCACATGTTATTGCATTCACGAGGCTAATAAACGATCCTGCGAAAAAATATGGATGTAAGGTCGTAGTCGGCTACTCCGGCGGCTCACCTGATATCCCCTCTTCTGCTAATCGAGTTGATAAATTCACCGAACAACTGCGCAAGGAGTTTGGCGTGGAAATTGTCGACAGCATCGAGGAGCTGTGCCGGAAGGTCGATGGCGTTCTGCTGGAGAGTGTTGACGGCCGGCCTCACCTGGAGCAGGTAAGGCCCGTAATAGCAGCGAAAAAGCCTGTCTTTATCGACAAGCCCATGGCGGGCAGTCTGGCAGATGTAATCGAGATATTTCGGCTCGCGCGAGATAACAACGTTCCGTGCTGGTCGAGTTCCTCTCTGCGTTTCAGCCCCGATATTATCAGTATGAGAAACAGCAACGAAGTTGGTATGGTGCTCGGCTGCGCAGCATTCAGTCCGTGCAGTCTGGAAGAACACCATCCCGACCTCTATTGGTACGGTGTACATGGCGTCGAGATTCTCTTTACTATCATGGGCCCAGGCTGCGAGTCTGCCAGACGCATACTAACCAAAGATAATGAATTTGTTGTCGGAATTTGGAGAGACGGGCGAATCGGCACTTACAGAGGTATTCGAAAAGGAAAATCCGATTACGGTGCGTTGGTTTATGGCACAAAAAGCATCGTCCAAAGCGGCAGGTATGGTGGCTATGAGCCTCTTGTAGTTGAAATAATCAAGTTCTTTAAGACCGGTCAAGTGCCGGTGTCAGTGGAGGAAACGACCGAGATTTTTGCTTTTATGTCCGCTGCCGACGAATCCAAATCAAAAGGCGGAGATGCTGTTTCTATAGCTGAAGTTATCGCAAAAGCCAAAAAGGATAACGAGCTTCGCCGTAATCGGAAGGTCAATTGATGAGTACTTTCAAAAAAACAATCCTGTTGTTCATCATTTTGTCGTTATGCTTCCAGTGCAAAGCAGTTCCGGAGAAGGTTTCCGGTGAGAATCTGCTGACTAACGGTGACTTCGAACAAGGACTTTCCGGCTGGGGCAAGCTCTGGATCCGCACACCCGGCGGCAACGCAGCGATTGATACCCGGCTATCTCATAATGGGCAACGGTCTGTGCAGATAGAGCATAGCGGCCAGCAGGATTGGAGTTTCCATCAAGAGCGGACACTAACGGTCGAGCCAGGCCAAATTTATGAACTTAGCGGCTGGGTACGTGTTGAGGGAGAAGGTACCACAACATTATCCGTCACCTTGCGCGGCACAAATGAGAAAGTAATCGATTGGACATTCGGTGCCGTACAGACAGGAGCAACCGAGAAGTGGCACAAGCTGCACTCCCGATTTATTGTTCCCGCCAGAGGGAAGACCATTTTGCCTCGATTGATTGGACACGGCCCAGCCAGGGTGTGGCTGGACGATGCCACATTGAACATGGTTGGCACGCTGGACAAACTTCGGTCGAAGAAACTTCCCGAAACGCTGAAGATTGCCAACGAAGTATTAGAGGTCACATTTAAGACAACCGACGCTACGCTTTCGGCGGTCGACCGTCTTACAGGGAAGAAATGGGTACAAAAAGCTACTGTAGATACGGTTGTTCTTGACGCCAAGGCGACTGCTGACGGTCTTAGCCTGAGATTGTTGGAACCGTCAAGCATGTTAAACATCGATGTCAGCATCAGACTCGGACCAAGGCAATCCGAACTAATTATGGAGCTTACAGGCAAGGGAGACCTTGCAAAGACTATACAGTTTCCACACCCTTTTATAACCGGCGAGGGGACTTACCTGGTGATGCCGGTCAACGAGGGAATCAGTTATCCCGTTGACGATAAAAGTTTGAGTCCGATGTGGTATCATCTTTACGGCGGACACGGTCTGTGCATGCCGTGGTATGGTGTCACCAACGGCCAACAAGGGATAATGACCATTGTGGAGACGCCTGATGATGCAGCCGTCCTTGTGCCTCGCCTTGACGGACTTTTATGCCTTTCGCCTGAGTGGCAGCCGCAGAAAGACAAGTTCGGGCCGAAGCGACGGCTGCGCTACGTCTTTATTGACCGGGGCGGTCACGTGGCGATGTGCAAGCGGTATCGCTCTTATGCCAAAAAGGTGCGTTTACTCAAAACTTTAGAGCAGAAGCACAAGGAAAATCCGAATGTGGACCTGCTTATCGGGGCGGTGAACATCTGGTGCTGGGAGAGGGACAGCCTTGCCATCGTTCGGGAGATGAAATCGCTGGGCATGGAGCGGATATTATGGAGCAATCGCCGTTCCCCGGACGTTATTAAGACTATGAATGAGATGGATGGAGTCCTCACGAGCCGCTACGACATTTACCAGGACCTTATGGACCCGCAGATAGTCAAAGAAAAGCTTCGGGGACTGCATCAAGACTGGACCCAGGCAGGCTGGCCGGAGGACATTATGCTCGATGAAAACGGAGACTGGCGCAAAGGTTGGCGAGTCAAAGGAAAAGACGGCCAGATGTATCCCTGCGGTGTGTTATGTGATAGGCAGGCGCTCAAGTACGCAAGGCAGCGCGTGCCAGAAGAGCTGAAAACGCATCCCTACCGCTGTCGCTTTATTGATACAACGACGGCATCGCCGTGGCGCGAATGCTACCATCCGGACCATCCGATGACCCGCAGCGAAAGCCGATACTGGAAGATGGCACTGCTGCGCTTTATGTCCGAGGAGATGAAACTGGTTACCGGCAGTGAGACCGGACACGATGCTGCTGTGCCGTATGTTCACTATTTCGAGGGCATGCTGAGTCTCGGGCCGTATCGGGTTCCGGATGCCGGGCGAAATATGGTCAAAGCCCTGGATGAGGTTCCTGAGCGGGTCGCAAAGTTTCAGGTAGGTCATAAATATCGACTGCCGCTCTGGGAACTTGTCTACCATGACTGCGTAGTTGCACAGTGGTATTGGGGCGACTACAATAATAAACTGCCTGCGTTGTGGGACAAGCGGGACCTGTTTAACATTCTTTACGGCACGCCGCCGATGTTTATGTTCAACAACGAAATATGGAAGAAGAATAAGACCCGCTTTGCCGAGAGCTATAAGAGCGTATGTACCGTCGCCCGTGCCGTTGGCTACGCCGAGATGACCGACCATCGTTTCCTTACAGCCGACAGGAGTGTTCAACAGACTAAGTTTGCGAACGGAATTAGTGTCACAGTCAACTTTGGCGATAAACTCTACCGCCTGCCTGATGGTAAAAAAATCGAGCCCATGGGCTACCTTGTATCAGGCATGTAAGAGGGGCAATTTTATCCGTTTACAGCGGGTTTCAAAAACTTATTTTTTACAGCAGAAGGACAGCCATGAAGGCTTTCAGGCACACTGTTTTGCTTGTCATGCTCACTTTTCCCCTTTCATTACCGGCCCAAGGTCGGGAGATAAAAAATGAGGGAGGTGATAATCGCTATTGGGCTGATACCATGGCCAAGGTCCATAAAGAGTTCATCGGCGAGAAAGGTACCTTTGCTCATTTTGGCGATTCTATCACGGTAACTCTGGCCTTCTGGACGCCGCTGTTATACTCACGCAAGAACGCACCTGAGGAAATGGAACAGGCATACCAGTTGGTCAATCAGTATCTGAAGATGGAATGTTGGCGCAATTGGAAAGGCCCACAGTATGGCAACGAGGGCAGCATGAATATCCGCTGGGCGCACGAGAATATTGATAATTGGCTCTCGCTTTTGAAGCCGGAAGTGGCCCTGATTATGTTTGGAACGAATGACCTTACCTCCGTCGGATTAGAGGAGTACGAGAAGAAAACGCGGGAGGTTGTTCAAAAGTGCCTGGACAACGGGACGGTAGTGATTTTGAGCACGATTCCGCCACGGAATGGATTGGCTGAGAAAGCAGCGCTCTACGCGGATGCCGTACGAAAAATTGCACGCCGGATGAAGGTGCCGCTTATCGATTATCACTCGGAAATACTCAAACGCCGCCCTGCCGACTGGGATGGCGCGCTGGATAAATTTGCTCAGTACAAAGGCTACGATGTCCCAACACTTCTGGCCCGCGACGGTGTTCATCCCAGCAATCCAAAAGAATGTTGCGATGACTACTCTGAAGAGGGTCTTAAGTGCTGTGGATATTCACTGCGCAACTATCTTGTCCTGATGAAATATGCTGAGGTGCTGCAAACGCTCGGCTTAGTTGCTCCGGTGAAAGGCAAAGCTGCACCCCCCAAGCCGCAGGCAAAGCAGCATAGAATCATTACTCCGCCTGACCAATCCTGGTTCCCCAAGGCCCCTGCCCTGCCGCGGCCTGTCGGACAAATAATAGAAGTCTCGAACGTGCAGGAACTAATCAGGGCCGTCGATGAGGTAAAGCCCGGCGGAACCATTCTGCTGGCGGACGGCCACTATGAAATGCCCCGTTATATCGAGATTAAAACCGATAACGTGACTTTACGCGGAGCGTCGGGACATCGTGAATGTGTGGTCATTGATGGCGCCAGGAGTCGCGATGGAGAATTGGTTGGCGTCAGAGGGTGCTCAGGAGTTACGATTACCGACCTGACAATCCAGAACATTCAATACAATGGATTCAAAATCAACTCCGATACAAACGTTCAGAATCTTACTATCTACAATTGCATCATCCATAACATCTGGCAGCGCGGCGTCAAAGGTGTTAAGGTACCGGAAAAGAACCGAGAGGCGGTCCGTCCAAAGCATTGCCGCGTGCAATACTGTCTGTTTTACAACGACCGGCCCAAGCGTTTAAGCGATGACCCTCGCGATATCGCAGGCGGTAACTATGTCGGCGGCATCGATGTAATGTATGCCGAAAACTGGGTGATTAGTGATAATGTCTTCGTAGGTATCCGGGGCAGGACTCGTGAGGGTCGCGGAGCCGTCTTTATGTGGTTTGACGCACAGGATTGTGTAATCGAGAAAAATATTATAATTGACTGCGATGCCGGTATCTGCCTTGGCAACCCGCACCGTGCCGACGGCATAAAAACGCACTGCACGCGCTGTATTGTCCGTAACAATTTTGTTACAAGGGCCAC
The DNA here is from genome assembly GCA_029858035.1 of Phycisphaerae bacterium. Taxonomy (GTDB): domain Bacteria; phylum Planctomycetota; class Phycisphaerae; order Sedimentisphaerales; family Anaerobacaceae; genus CS2-K091. The sequence continues at coordinate 14,264 of JAOUFU010000013.1, read as the reverse complement.
CGAAGGAGGCATTGTCCCTGTTTATACCCGGGACTGTAAAATTCTCAACAACACTATCCACGAGCCTGACAGTCGTCTTGGCCGTCTCATTCGTATTGTTTTTGACAACGATGGCCTTCTCGTCGCCAACAACCTGCTCAGTGGCCCCAAAATCCGTAACGAGTCGGATAATAAAATCACGTTCGTTAGTAACCTCGAGAAAGAGTTCACAGATGTCCTCGTCAATCCCTCACAAGGAAACCTGCACCTGACGGCCCGTGCTGTCGACGCTATAGATAAAGCAGAACCGCTGTCCGATGTAACGGGTGATATTGACGGTGAGGTTCGCGGAGCCAAACCTGACATCGGTGCTGATGAGTTGACTCCCTGATATTGTATTTTGCTAAAATTCGCAAATACAATCGTGGCCTAACCTACCGCGTTGCAAGGCAGGTAAGAGAATGGTTTTTTATCTATTGCAAGTTATAATCGCGGCCGGTTTTGCCAGATCCGTATTCCTGCGTTATTTAAGGCTAAAAAAAGCACAATTTTTTCACATTTTTTTCTTGATTTACAACAAGAAAAAGGTTAATATTATCTTGTATCATACAGAAAAGCGGTACACGGAGATAATAAAGAGCACCGCTTGAAACTCCTGCTTGCACCTTGTGGGTCTTATACGGGCACGATGATTTCGCGGTGCTCTTTTGATGAGGCTCCGAAAATGAAAAAAATACAGGTCATTAACAGAGAGCACATAAAAAAATTACTTTATGATGAGTGTGTTTTAGGTATCAAAGGCTACCAGTATAAGGGTTTTGGTGGTTTTCAGCTTTGGTGGTATGATAAGGATCGCAGCGTGTGCGACTGCTGTGAATCTCGCTGGTCTGACCCGAGGAAGAGACTTGCCCACTACAAGATGGATAAGGCAGTCAAGATTTTATGGCGCCACCGCCACTCTTTGTACATGCGGAGCAAGCATGTTTCTGAAGATTCGGGCATACTAATCTTAGAGCATCTCGAAGACGTAAAACAGTGACAAACTACAAAGAGGCAACTCACCTGCTGAAGATATTTAGAAGATGAAACCGTTAGAGCCTTCCAGCCCTGCTTCATGTATCCCCTGCTTTTCAAGGGCCGGTTTGACAGTTTTAATTTTTCCTCGACATTACCTATATCCATTTTGTATCATTTCATCTACAAATGTGGTGTAAATAAATGTTCGTAAGCAGATCGTTAGTGTAAGTATTGACAACGAAGAAAGAATGGTTTTGTATAAGGAGATTGAGTAATGAAAAGATTAGTACTGATTGGCATGGTGTTGCTGTGCGTCGTAGTAGCAGCAGGAGTATTGGCTGCAGCCGGCCCGGATAAGAAAATCAAAGTGATGTTCTTCCGGGGTGGCGGGCACGATTGGCAAAACTGCCCGCCTATCATGAAGGCCGTGCTTGAAAGTACGGGTGACTTCGAGGTAACGTACAGCGAAAACCTCGACGACCTGAAAGAACGCATCAAGCAGTTTGATATTATCATGCAATACACGACCGGGATGGAGCCGACAAAAGAGCAGGAAGACGGCCTGTGTAATTTCATCCAGAACGGCGGCGGTTATGTCGGGATTCACAGCGCTACGGACTCGTTCAAGAACTGCGACAGGTACTGGGAAATGGTCGGCGGACGTTTCGCCGGGCACGGAAGCGGCACGTTTACCGTCCATATCTACGACCACGAACATCCAATTACCAAGGGCCTGAAGGATTTCGAGATTCAGGATGAGACCTATGCACACAACTACCACCGTAACGCCCAGATGCGCTCTCTGACCCGAATGAATCGCGGCAACGAAAGACAGTCGATGGCCTGGGTGTCATCTTATGGCAAGGGAAGAGTATTTTACACGAGCAACGGCCATGACCGCAGGGCGTGGGAGAATCCGCATTTCCAGCGTCTTGTTGTCCGCGGCGCATACTGGGCAGCCGGTCGCAAGGTTAAGGACCCGCCCAACTTGCCTTAAATATGTCAGGGATAAAAACGAAGAAGAGATAATACATGGGAGCCTATTTATCTAAGGCAGTTACAGCAATTTGCCTTCGATTTGCTTGAGAACACTCATCGACTCTTCGGCGATTTTTCTGCCGCCGGGCGAAAAATCAAATACCTCCAGGGATATCCATTTGTCGTATTTCAAATCCTTAAGCGTTTGAAAGGTCTTGACATAGTCACTGGCCGCTGTCCCTGTTCCCAGGTGCTTGCCGTCCATTTCCTGTATATGGACATGTTCAATATTCTTGTAGTATTTTTGCAGCAGGACATCAAAAGGTTCTGTTTCGTCAACGGCGTTATGGAAATCAAACACAATCTGAATCGCCGGATGGTTAATTTGTTTAGCTAACTCCAAAGCTTCTTCCAGAGTATTGATAACATCAGTTGCATACTTTGGCAAGTGTTCGACGAGTATCTTAACGCCCCGCTGCTGAGCATGGTCAGCAACCCTGGCATTCCCTTCGGCAAAATATTTTTTTGCCTCTTCAATGGGGATTCCCATTGTGCTGCGTTGATTTGGAGAGCCGAAAACCATACAAGGCCCTCCAAGGTCGCCACAGAAATCGATAAGTTTATCAAGGTAATCGACGGTTTTTCGACGGACGGCAGTATCCGGTGTTGTAAAATGCAATCCTTCGGGCGGCGGCGCCAATAACCAGTGAATTCCTGCACATTCAAGGCCGGCATCTTTAATTACTGAAACCATTTGTTTGCGTTTTTGCGGGCTTATCTCCTCTACACTTTCTTTAACAAATGTAAACGCTGCAACTTCAATCCCTTTATAGCCTGCATTTTTAACAATCCGGCACTGTTCTTCCCAGCTTAATTCAGCCATGCTCTCATTACACATGGCATATTTGAAACCGCTCCATTTTGAATCTGTAGACATTTTTTTCTCCGAGAGCTTAAAGCTCATTCTCTTGAGGAGGAATCCTAAGAGTTTTTAGCTTCGATAAATTTTACTATATTATAGACGGCTGAGTTATATGGTACATGCACTTCGTGTTTATCAGCCAGCTTAATTACAGCCCCGTTCAAGGCGTCTATCTCGGTCTTCTTTTTGGCGAGGATATCCTGCAAAGTTGAAGATTTGTGTTCGGCTGTATCAGGTACAAGTTGTTTATAGAATACTTCAAGAAAATCCGTTGGTGACTGCCAATGTGTTTCATGGCTTGCCGTCTTGATTACCTCAAAAACTTCCTCTACGATGCCTTTCATTATAATTCGAGAGGATTCGTGTTCTGCCAATACTCCATACGAGACATCGAGGATGGCTCCGAGAGGATTCAAAGCGCAATTGTAGAGCATTTTAGCCCAAAGGTCTTTTTCAATCTCGCTGGTTGCTTCACAGGGAATGCCACCCTTGTCTATGGATTGGCATAAACTTTCAATACACGTCAAGTCATTGCTGAATAAGCTGCCTATATGAATCGAGTCTGCGTGGACCGTTATAGTAACCTCATTTTTTTTTGGTCTGCTGAATCCTGTTATAACACGCGCATTGTAAATCATCTCCGCCTTAAAGAAGGATGAAAATGCTTCTGCATTGCCCCATCCATTTTGAAAAAGAACGATTTTTGTCTTCTCGCTAAATAACGAGTCATATCGGGAAAGGTCTCTTGCGGCCTCGAAGGAATCGAAGGATTTCGTGCACACCAGGATATAATCGTAGTCTTTTTCCCCGATTTCCTTTAGTGAAACATAACTACCAAATGCTGCCGGCTCTGCGGAATAGTCTCCCCAGATTCCTGTTCTTACCAAGCCATGTTTGCGCAGAGCGAGGACCGTATTTTCTCTCGCGACGATATCAACCTGATCTTTGGATTTTAGTAGACAGCTCACAATACCAAGTCCGACTGCGCCGCCGCCGTATATTAGTGCTTTCATAATCCCATTTTACTCTCATCAAACCTTTATTTATCAAAGCTACGACCATTATAAGGCAGCAGGCAGCCGGATAAAAGACTTTTGCTTATGAGATCTGGAAGTATCAATGCTCAGCAGAAAGCATTTGAAATGTCTTATTGATTCCGCTATTATAGCAATTAAATAATGTAGTCTATTCAACCTGAAGAGCATATAGGTGTGATTTTATTTATCCTACCCTTTGAATTGTCTTTGATGATGATAAGAGAACAGAATAAGACAAAAAGAATATTCCTACTCACTGTGTTCGCGATATTGGCAAGCCTAATGTTTCCAATTGCGGGAAACGCTTTTACCAAGACTAACAACGATCCCTTGAATGTAAAAAAGGACACCTGGCAGGAGACTATACTGACATCTCGCAGGACTCTACAGAAAAACAAAGGACCGAAAGAAGAGCTTTGGAAACTTCTCGAAAAGGACTTTCCCATACAATGCGACTGGGCATATCAGGATTGTGGAATGGATTTTCACAGGTGGTTCGGTAATGACACAAATATCGACATTGAGAGAAAGATTATAGGCAAAGTGCTGGCTGAGCTTGCACCGGAATGTAAGGATCTGATTGCTGAATACGAAAGTCTATGCAAATCCAACGTGTCGCCAACCGACCAGCGATGGCTGGATCTGTATGTCAAGGCATGTGAAAGACGGAGAGAGATTCGTCTTCAGCCGCTTCTTAAAAAATGTGAAAAAATCGTATTTACAAAGCACTTCAATATGGGCGGCTCACATTATGCTTACACCGAAGCCCAGTCTGATGCACAGCATGAGCGCAATTTTACTCCTGGTTCGGCACTTTGCCTTTTGGAAATGGAGGGCTGCTATGGCAAAGTACGAACGCTAATCAATACCTCTGATGGTGTAATCCGTGATCCCGATGTTTCCTATGACGGCAGGCGTATCCTGTTTGCCTGGAAGAAGTCCGATCGAGGAGACGACTATCACCTATACGAGATGGAGGTGGAAACCGGCAAGGTACGCCAATTGACATTCGGACTCGGATTTGCCGATTACGAAGGTGCTTATCTGCCCAATGGAAATATTATCTTCAATTCCACACGCTGCGTGCAGATAGTCGATTGTTGGTGGACGGAGGTCAGCAATCTGTATACGTGCGATAAGGATGGCAGATATCTGAGACGTCTGACTTTTGACCAGGTCCACACTAACTTCCCCACTATCACCGAAGATGGACGTGTGATTTACACCCGCTGGGAATATAACGACCGGGGCCAGATTTATGTACAGGGATTATTTCAGATGAATCCCGACGGCACCGTTCAGACAGAGTTCTATGGCAACGACGCATGGTTTCCTACTGCCATCCTGCACGCCCGCTCCATCCCCGGAACACAAAAAGTAATGGCCGTTCTCTCCGGGCATCATTCCCATCAGCGGGGCAAACTTGCAATTATCGATACGCGCAAAGGCCGACAGGAAGCTTCAGGCGTGCATTTTATCGCTCCGGTGCGCGAGGCCGAGGCTGTTCGTGTCGATTCTTACGGACAGGATGGTGAACAATTTCAGTATCCCTATCCATTGAGCGAGACCGAATTCCTGGTTACGTATGACCCACAAGGCAGCCCGAATCGACAGTATGTTCGCCCCTATGCCATTTACTTTATGACAATTGACGGTCGGCGGGAACTGCTTGCGACAGATTCAAAGATTTCCTGTAATCAGCCCATACCAGTTGTCGCACGCAAGAGACCACACGTTCGGCCGAGTCTCGTGGACTACAACAAGAAAACAGGAACGTTTTATGTGCAGGATGTGTACATCGGGCCCGGTTTGCAGGGGATTCCGCAAGGGACTATTAAGAAGCTTCGCGTTGTTGCTTTAGAGTATAGGGCAGCCGGCATCGGTGAAACCCGCAACAGTGGGCCGGGTGGCGGTTCGTTAGCCAGTACGCCGGTTGGAGTCGGTAACACCAGTTGGGATGTCAAGGTAGTATTAGGCGACGCTACTGTGTATGCGGACGGCTCGTCCATGTTTACCGCTCCGGCACAAACACCGGTCTATTTTCAGGCTTTGGATGAAAAAGGCCGTGCGGTGCAGACGATGCGAAGCTGGTCAACGTTGCAGCCCGGCGAGACGTTCTCGTGCATTGGCTGTCACGAAAATAAAAGTGAGGTCCCTCCGGTCAGAACCACAACCCTGGCAATGAAAGCGGGACCGCAGTCACTTGAGCCTTTTTATGGTCCACCTCGCGGTTTTAGTTTCAATAAGGAAATCCAGCCGATTCTTGACCGTCACTGTGTAAAATGCCACAACGGCAAGGAAACGGAATCCTTTGATCTCTCCGGAAGTCACGTTATAGACAGAGTTTCCAAACGTAAATGGAGCGAGTCTTATCTGGCCCTGACACAGGCTCAGCCGGTTGGAAGGTCGGAGCAGGCCCTTTATTATCAAGGCAATCAGGATGGTGAATTCGTGAACTGGATTAATAACATGTCGGTTCCCACAATGCTTCCCCCCTACTACAAGGGCGCTGCCAAAAGTAAACTTATCACTATGCTTGAACAGGGACATGAAGATGTGAATCTCTCGAAGGAAGATATGGACAAGATTGCCTGCTGGATTGACCTGCTCGTGCCGTACTGTGGCGACTATACAGAGGCCAACGCCTGGACACAGCAAGAGATAGACATGTATGCCCACTTTCTGAAAAAGCGCGAACGTATGGCGGAGATTGAACGTAAGAACATCGAAGAACAGACAGCCAAAGTAACCGGATCCTGAAATAGAACGGATGTTTTTCACATGAAAAAGACCATATTTGCATTTGGAGAACTACTCTGGGACATATTACCTTCATGCACTGTTCTCGGAGGTGCACCCTTCAATTTTGTATATCGAGTCAACTCGCTTGGTGATTCAGGCCTTATGGTAAGTCGTCTCGGCCGGGATGAGCTCGGCCGAAAGGCCTTTGACCGGGTTGTCCAACTGGGCCTGGACACCACGCATATTCAGTGGGATGAGCAACTGCCAACCGGCACCGTTCAGGTCAGCTTTGATAAAGATAACAAACCGGATTATGTCATCGTCCCACAGGTTGCCTATGACAAAATAGAGCTGACCGATGCGCTTGTCGAAGCGGTCTCAACAGCCGATTGTTTGTGTTTCGGAACGTTGGCCCAAAGGTATCAAACATCGCGCAGGACCATCGAACAGCTCCTCGAAACAGCGGACCGAAGCATAAAATTTTTGGATATAAATCTGCGAAAAGATTGCTATAATCCGGAGACTGTCAGCTTTTCCTTACAAAAAGCAGATGTTCTCAAACTAAATGAAGACGAAGTCCACCAGCTCGGCTTGATGCTAAGCATTTCAAGCCAAAATATCCCGGACTTTTGTGATCAAATTTCGGACAAGTATTCTCTCAAATACTGCGTGGTAACGCTTGGTGAAAAAGGCGCTTTTGCAATGTCTGCTTCAGGCGAAAAAGTATACGTGCCGGGCTATAAGGTAGAACTCGCCGACTCTATCGGTTCGGGAGATGCCTTTTCTGCCGGTTTTGTCTACAAGCTTCTACGCGGAACATCGATCGACCAGGCTGCCCGGTTCGGCAATGTCCTTGGTGCCTTGGTGGCGACAAAAGAAGGGGCTACTTCTCCGGTCACCCTCGATGAGATAAAAGAGTTTGGTAATCAAACTCTTGAACGTGATATTAATGTCGAATTGAAAGAATCCATACACTCTTAATGTAAGTAATTAAAAGAATTGGAAACGAACTTTTGTCAAAGGAGGCAAAAAATGAAAAACACAATTGGAAAAAAATTTGTAATGTTGGCGGTTTTGGCTTGTCTGGTGATTTTGACATCGATGGTGTATTCCCACTGTCAAATCCCGTGTGGGATTTATGATGACCCGCAGAGGTTCGATATGATGGCGGAGAATATTACAACCATCGAGAAATCAATGAATCAGATAACAGATCTGTCGAAGGAGAGCAAACCAAATATGAACCAGATTGTCCGCTGGGTCCAGAACAAGGAAGAGCACGCCGACGAGATATGCCATATCGTAACCTTCTATTTTATGTCTCAGCGGATAAAGCCTGTAGACAGGTCCGATGGCAAGGCCTATGCGGAATATGTCCAGAAGCTGACCTTACTGCACGAAATGCTCGTTTACAGTATGAAGGCCAAACAAACAACGGACCTTTCCAACGTAGAAAAGCTCAAGGCATTGTTGAAGGAGTTTGAGACTGCCTATTTCGGGGAAGCCGGCCATAAACATTAAGCGTAAATTGACGCCGTAAGCCTGGCCTTTTGAAAAATTCAGAACACCCTATTGACAGGAGATGGACATGTTGCAAGACGGTGACAAGGGAGTGATATTGCAGCGGGACAAACAGACGTTTGCGGTGGCACCCCATATTCCATGCGGCGTTGTTAAGCCACAGACCCTGCGTAAGCTGGCTGATGTCGCCGAGAAGTACAACGCAGCGGCTCTTAAAATTACCAGTGCCGCAAGGATAGCCATAATCGGCCTGAACGAGGAAGATGTCGACAAGGTCTGGGCCGACCTCGACATGAAACCCGGCGCTGCCGTTGGTCTTTGTGTCAGGAGTATCAAGGCCTGTCCAGGAACAACGTTCTGCAAACGAGGTATTCAGGACAGTCTCGGCGTCGGCCTTAAGCTGGATGAAAAATACCACGGCGCCGAATTACCGGCAAAGTTTAAAATCGGCGTCAGCGGATGTGCAAACCAATGTGCCGAAACCTGCATTAAGGATATCGGGCTTGTGGGCCTGCCTAAGGGCTGGAAAGTGCTCGTGGGAGGCAAGGGCGGCGGGCAACCAAGACTGGCCCAGGAACTGGCAAAAGACCTGACCACTAAAGAGGCCCTCGCGTTGGTCGACAGGATTATCGAATTCCGTAAAACCAACGGCAAGCCGCGTCGGAGGTTAGGCGCGGTCATAGATGAGATGGGTTTTGACAGTTTCAAAGAAGCGGTGCTCGGTGAGTAAACGATCTTCGCAGATTAAAGATTGTCTGGAAAGACTTTACACCCGCTATAACAGCCGGGAATTTATCGGCAGCGACCCCCTGCAATTTGTATATGAGTACTCCAATCCTGCGGACATGGAGGTTGTCGCACTTTTGGCCGCAGACCTTGCGTACGGCAGAGTACAGCAGATCCAAAATAGTCTGGCCGACCTCTTAGGACGTATGGGAAAAAGTCCTTATGCGTTTGTAAGAGATTTTGGCAAAGCCGAAAGGAAAATCCTGGCTGATTTTAAACATCGTTTCACGACAGGCCGGGACATCTCGGATTTGCTGCAGTTATTAAGAAATGTTTTTGAGCAAAGCGGCAGTATAGAGCAACACTTTCTATTGGGCTACAACAAAAACGATGAGAATATTATTCCGGCGTTGTCGAAATTTTGTGATTCGCTGCAGGAAAAGTATGCCGGCTTTCATAACGGTCAAGTAAGTCGTGGATTGAAGTACTTGTTAGCCAGTCCCACAGGCGGCAGCGTCTGCAAACGGCTCAACCTCTTCCTGCGATGGATGGTGCGGGATGATGATGTTGATGTGGGTTTATGGAAAACGGTCGATAAAAACAAGCTCATTGTGCCGGTTGACGTGCATATGGCCAGATTGTGCGGGATTTTGGGGTTCCATGACCGTAAAACCGTTTCTTTATCAGCAGCAATAAAAATAACAGAAATTTTTGCGGAAATTGAACCTACAGACCCTGTAAAGTATGATTTTGCGTTGACAAGAGTCGGTATCGTAGAGGACTGCGACGGTGTGTACCGGCCGAGATGTCGGGACTGTGAGCTGTCCGAATTTTGTTCTTAGAAATGACAATGCCGGTCTATATGGCTTTGTTAACAGATTTAAGGAAAAGACAATGTGTGAAGCTAAAGAAAAGATTAAGGTGCTGTTTCTTTGCACAGGTAATTCCTGTCGCAGCCAGATAGCCGAGGGCTGGGCCAAACATTTGAAACCTGATGTGATTGAGGCCTACTCTGCGGGAATCCGCCCGATTGGAGTTAATCCCAAGACAATAGAAGTGATGACCGAGGCAGGTGTTGACATTTCGGACCACACATCCAAGCACATCGATGACCTTGTGGGTATCGACTTCGATTATGTCGTTACGGTCTGTGATAATGCCAGGGAGCAGTGTCCTGTATTTCCCGGCCGAGCAAAACTCTTCCACAAAGCATTTGATGATCCTTATTTCGCGACAGGCAGCGAAGAAGAGATTATGGCGGAATTTCGAAGGGTTCGTGACCAAATAAAGGTCTTTGTGGAAGAACTTCCGGAAATTTTGGCAAATAGTAAGTAAGGAGATAAGTTGAGATGATGGATGTTAAGATAAAAGAACTGATTGCGATAGGTGCTTCAGTATCCGCAAATTGTCACCCCTGCGTCAAGTATCATGTCGATAAAGCTCGCGAATTGGCAATTGATGATGATGAAATCCGGCAGGCGATAGAGGTCGGCAAAATGGTAAGAAAGGGCGCTGCCGGTGAAATGGACAAACTTATATCGGCGTTGGTTAAGTGATAAAGAAAGCTTAATACCCCGTTTTTGGGGTGTTTCAACTTATTCGTTTATACTTAAAATTTGCAATTTATATGAATAAGACTAAAATATGTTCTTAGTCTATGGTATAAAGTGATTCCGGTTAAGAGAAAATGGATTCGGAGCAACTGGAAAAATATACTTCCGCGATAACGCTTTCGGACATGGAAATTTTTGTGTTTCCTGAGCTGATGTACAGCCTGGTTCTGGCTGATATTATGAGCCCGATTATCTGGCAGTGGCGAGATGTGGATTGTTTCAAAAAGCTGGAGGGCAAAAGCAGCTATAAAAAACTGATGCGGCTCAAACAATTCATAATGGATGAATTCGAGTTCAATCTCGACCTTGAAACGTGGGGTCTTACGAGCAAGGCCAAAGAGCTCAAACGGTTCGAGAAGTTTATTTCGCCCGATGATATCGGCCAAAGCAATGCACTGTTTGGCTACCACGGAGACCAATATTATTTTGATGTTGATATTCGCCGGCACTTCGGTCTGGATAAATATGATAGTGACATCATTCCATACTGGAAGACCGAAACCGTTGAGGCCATGAATGCCTTTCGTCTCAAGAAGGGATACATGACGGCAGCCGGCGAATGTGTATCACTTGCGGCTTTATATGTGGCGGCGGCGTTTATCGTATGCCGAATACCTCTTGAAGATATCTACATGATACTTACCCCCCTTCACTCACAGAATTTCATCGATATGCAGGGCGGAATTCTGACCAATAATAGAAGGCTCGTTACGAAAACCATGTGGTTTAACGGTACAGCTATCTCAAATAAAGCTCAGCGGGCCCTGCGTAACGAAAACGTTACAATCATAACACATCCGTCAGGTTATGTGCATTGTATATATGATGATGCAACTATAGACAGGAAAGCCTATGAGCACTTCATCAGGCGGCTTAATTCGTATCTGTCAACAGAATTGACACTACCTCTTTTTGCAAGTTTTTTGCGTTCTAATCGGGACTACCAAAAATTCTTCCAACTCTGCCGTGATTGTCACGGACAGCCTCAGTTCTTAAAGGCCGAGATACTTTTCCATTACGAGCACTCAAGCAACTTTCGAATAGCCGATGCAACGCATGAAAAATTGCTCGCAGAGGTTTCGGATGAGGATTTCGTCAACTATGAACTTCCCGGCAGAATTCGCTGCGACGAGTTGGAAATATTAATGGAGAAGAAAAAAATTGACGTCAAAAATCAGGTAGACAGAGAAAATTTGCGAAAATATATTGAGCCGGTAATCTCTGACGCGCAGCAGTTTGTAGACGAGTTGGCTGATTTTGTGCACATAGAGGCTAATCTGCCTTCTTCGGACAAAAAGTTCATGTCTGCTAATCCTATCGAAATTTCTGTAGACCATAGCAGGGAACAGATAATTAACTATCTCCAGCAGATACGCCAGAGTAGTATCACCGCTGACCTTGCATTTTACGCATATCGTGATATGGAAACCTCTGATTGGGCCCCGTACATAAAGGCCGCTGTTGAACGCAACCCGGTCTCAATCAAAATGGCAGACTCAAAGTCAAACGATGAGGTATATACGTGGCTTGAACAAATAAGTGACGCTTCAATTTACGATGAAAAGCGCCTTGCTCAGCCGGATGAAGTGGCAAACTACAAAACAGGTGACGGACTCGAAAAGGCCTTTTTAATGGCTAATGTAATCCGCCACAGAAATTCTGAACAAAATATTGAAATAGTGGTAGATAAGGACGATGTGATATTGAAAGGGCCCGGTGAATACTGTTTTGTGTCCGCTAAAGGCCTTCAAAAGCAAATTCGCATTTCTTCCGCCGGTGCTGTTACTGTAGTTGACTAACGAAAGGCATCCACAGGCTGGATGGATTTCACCCTTTTTCAGCTCGTGCCGAAAAATATTTTTCAAAAAATCTTTTTTTTATGTTGACAATGCGAACATATAGGACTATTTTAGTCGTATATAATAAAAACAGCGGCTTGAGAGCCTATTTACGGCTTTTTAAAGGTTGAAGATGGATGTTTTAAGGCGAAATACTGATTATGCACTGCGGGCAGTAGTGAATCTGTCTGCACATTATGGAAACGAACCTGTCTCGACGAGGGCCATAGCGGTTGAAGAAGATATTTCGTATCAATTAGCCTGCAAGCTGATGCAGAAGCTCCAAAAAGCCGGGTTAGTGAAAAGCTGCATGGGGCCTAAAGGTGGATTTCAATTGACCAGAGAGCCGGAGATGATAAGTTTAATGGAAGTAGTAGAAGCGATTCAAGGGCCGATAAGCTTGAATAGATGCCTCCTGGGTGTTGACGCCTGTACAAAACAGAAAGGCTGTTCAGTAAGGGCAAAACTTATTGGGCTGCAGGAATCTATAAGCGGCTATCTAACGGGTATTACGCTGGATGCACTGTCGGATCACCGGCGTACGAAAAAAAAAAGAACGTAATGAATCTGAAGAGGAGAAATAAATGAGCGACGAAAAGCGAAAATCAACCGTACTGCAGGAGTGCCTGGGTAAAGCGCAAAGATTGGCGGACATGGTCGAATACGCAGAAAATTCGATTGTCAGCAAGACGATACTGGATAAACCGACAGGCACACTTACGCTTTTTGCATTCGACAGGGGTCAGAAACTAAGTGAACATACAGCGCCTTTTGACGCAGTTGTTCAAATTATTGACGGAGCGGCGCAGCTGACCATAGGCGGTGAAGATGTAAATGTTTCGGCCGGCCAGATTATTATCATGCCCGGTAATGTGCCCCACGCAGTTGCCGCAGAAGAAAAATTCAAAATGCTTCTAACGATGATTCGTGCATAGGTAACCGTGATTTGCTGTAAAGAAATGAGGATAGATTATGGTTAGATGTCCCGGACAAGACCAAAGATTTTGGAAACCGGAAGATATTTTCGAAGTGAAGTGCCCCGCCTGCGGTGGCAGTGTGGAGTTTTTCAAGGATGAGCCGAAACTAAAATGCCGCAAGTGTGGCCAATCAGTAGATAATCCAAAAATAGACCTTGGCTGTGCAGAATGGTGTCAATACGCCGAACAGTGCCTTGGAGTATCTCCCGGAGGAGAGTTGAACATTATTGCCGATAAGCTAAAAGATGAGATGAAAGAGGTCTTTGGGGGGGATGAAAAGCGAATTGAGCACACACTTAGCGTCTTGAACTACGCTGAAAAGATTCGGGAGGCTGAAGGTGGCAACCCGATGGTGATTAAAGCAGCGGCGATTTTGCATGATATCGGGATTGCTGAGGCCCAGCGTAAATATGGATCATCAGCGGGAAAGTACCAGCAAATCGAAGGACCGGTTATTGCAAGGAGAATTTTAGAAAAGTATGGCCTGGAAGAAGCGACGATAGAGCATATCTGCCGAATTATAGCAAACCATCACAGCGCAAAAGACATAGATACCGTTGAGTTCAGGATTGTGTGGGACGCGGACTGGCTCGTAAATATTCCAACGGATTTCCCCACGGCGAGCGAAGAAAAACTTCAGGAGATTATCGATAAGACATTTAAGACCTGTAAAGGTCGTCAGATAGCAATTAAGACTTTTTTAAAGAGGCCAATGAAGGAGTGTTGAATTATGCCGGCATGGTTTACTCCAGTTGGAAACTGTACGCCGCGCACTTTGAACATCGTAGCAATATTGACCTTGCTGGCAATGCCTGTTGTCGCACTTGCCGGAAAGGATATAGCAATGGTAACCGAGACTAAAAAGCACAAATACACGAATAGGCTCGCAGATGAAACCAGTCCATACCTTCTGC
>JAOUFU010000358.1 GCA_029858035.1 Phycisphaerae bacterium | reverse complement strand
CGACACGGTCAATCATACCAAAATCGAGGGCCCGCCACGCTTGTTTATACCAAGTTTCCAGCTCTGCATCAAGAAAGACGCGAGAATCTCTGGCAAAGCTCGTGGCCCAATATAAAGGGGCCTATACCGAGTTAATCCGTATAGGCCCCGAAGGCGCGAAATTGTCGGCTAATCACCCAGCTTTACATCAACACTATCTGCTACGGCCACAGTTGCTCATCGAGCCACGAATCAGCCAGGACAGCAAAATCCTTGAAGTCAACCTTTTTGTCATCGTTTAGGTCGACCCGCCGTCCAGCAAGGGGCAGTATCGGTAACGGTTCAGAATCGCGCAAAAGCGTTACGTCGTCGAACCGAGTCTGGTTGCCTGCGGCGTCGCGGCCGACGCCCAACACAATCGTCAGAGGTTCGCCAATGTGGCCGGCGAGACTGGCAGAGCCATACGTCCTGGAGAATTCCTGCCACTCAGCAGTCAATGCCGGATCCACCGAGGAAGTGGGCGTGAGCGCTATTCCGCCCGCCAGCAGCTCGAGCACCACAGGAGTCGCATCGCCTTGGGCTGCCATCGAAAGCGTATAGATACCGTTCTCGACATTGCCCAGAGGGGCGTCCGAGACAATCAGCCCACCGGCCGCATTGCCCCAACCGCCGCCGTTGGACAAGTAGGAATGTAACCCATCCGGGGTATGGTTGCCTTGCCTTGATACAGAACCCTGAAGGTTTCCAGTAGTTTGATCCCGGCCGTATGTGCCGTCCAATGCGATCCATCCTTCCTTGTCGTACCCGATCCACCCGGGGATATCGGCCACGGTACCGGTGCTTTCGTCGGAAAAGACATACTCCCCGTCATCTATCGGGCAGGCTGGTCCTACGCCCTGTGTCCAGCCGCCATCTGATACGACCCCGGTGACCGCAGTCCCCGGTTTGTACATCAATTCAAAATCCCCGTTGGGCACGATGCCGGTAGCTGCTGACACAGCCAGCCAGTTCTCTGCCATTAGCTCAAGCTCTTTACAGTCAACCACGCAATCCTCGATATAATCGACTTTGGCGAAATCGGCTGAACGCTTCCTAAGATCACACCTGGAAGGGTACAATCCGATATCGTCAATGTATAACGTACCGGTACCACCAGCCTGTGGGGAATTCCTGTTGCCGACACCAAAGTACAACTTCTTGACGGACGAAAGGCTCACGCCCGTGAAGTCCGCAAGCGGAATTGGAGACTCGTCCCAGCCGCCCACAAGCACTGCATCCGGATCGCCGTTTTTGTAGGCGACGTCCTTAATGTTGCCCGTACTGTCTTCTACCGCTACATACAGACGCACGGGGGCATTGGCCGGATCGCCGTAGAAAGGTACCACCAAAACCTTGACGCCGTTTGTAGTCCAGTTCTGCGGAACAGACCACTCGCGGAATATCTCTGAGTAACGCAGTTTGCCGCCTGCTCCGCTGTTGTCGTAAGCCAATGGCATCGAGTAGCTACCTCCGTGGAAGATAGTCTGCTCCATATAGTTGTTCGTGCCTTCGTCGCCTACGGCAGAGCCTGTGCCGTTACCGGGATAGGAGGGTGGATAAGCCGGGTCGCTGTAGCCAATCCCGTCTTTCCACACGAACCATATCTGGTTGTCGCCTGTGTCGTAGTCCTCAAAATCGTCCACAGCCAGGTATTCGATTGTCGTAAAGTTCCAGATGTCGCCTTCCCAACTCGTGGGCACCTCGGCCTCATTGACCTCGTTCACCTTCCAGTAGTAAGTCTCGCCTAATTCAAGGTCTAAGGGACCATAGCTGGCCTCGGTCACGGTGTTAACAGGGGCAGTACCGTCTACTACGTCCTTTCTGTTGCTGCTGAGGTACACTTCGTGTGTGGCTGCCTCTCTTCCCGCTCTCCAGTTGAGGACCACATCAGGGGCTATACCTGTTGCCCCGGAAGTCGGCTGAGGCAGTCTTGCCTGGACGGGTATGTAGAAGAAGCGGACCTCACTCAGGCCGTACTTGGTAGATAAGCCACCCCAGTTGCTGTTAGCGGTAATCTTGACGTACCTTGCTACCGCGCCGCCAAAATCAATCTCAGTATTGTGCTCATAATCAGCCGTGCCGGGCGCCTGCTTAAACTCATGGGTAGTACCCAATGTCGTATAGTCCGTGCCGTTGGTCGAATACTGGATGGTGGCATCTTTCACCCCCAAACCGAACGTGGTCTCCATAGTTGTGTTATGGTTCCACACCCACATCTGGTGGAGTTTGTAAGCATTATCGAACTTATATTCGATCCAGGCCCCCTGCGGTTCACCGCCGCTGAGCCACATGCCGGTCGGCTCGATCGAGTGCAGGTCGCCGGCATCCAGTCCCAAGCCGTTCACGGTATTTTGAGGTCCCGTAGTTGCTGAGTCCCTGCTGGAGGCTGTGGCGGTAATATTATTGGCATCGATGCGATAAGCAAAGGGCTCGGTCGTAAATTGCCAGACGTCGCCTTCATCCCAGACTGTGGTGCTATTGGCTTCATCGACCCGCCAGTAGTAAGTCTTGCCAAAATCCAAAGAAAGGGTTCCGACGGCAGGATAGCGGTTGGGGTCCTGGGTGACGCCGCCAATGCCGTCGTTGACATCGTCGAAGTTCTCACTAAGGAGAACCTTGTGCTTGGGTGATAACGCCCCCACAAACGGGCCAGGCTTCCAGCTAAGGACCACCTTGGGGCAAACATCGGTGGCGCCGTTGGCCGGGTTGGGGTCTGAGGCAGCCAGACCAACGATAACCAAGGGGTCCGATAAAGCATACATGGGCATCTGGTTTCCAGGCGGATCCATAGTCCAAACCCGCCAAATCCAATTGGTACTTACGGAGGCGTTCCCCTGCCCAACCTCACCGGTCGAACCTAAAGGGTTGCCGTCACCACCGGCACCCGTTGCAGCGGTACCATCGGTCTTTGTACCGGTCCACGGCCAATACGCCCACTCAGTTCCCTGTTCAGTAAGGTTAATTATGTGCTGAATTTCCCCGTCCCATAAGTCTGCGTAGTCGTTGGCTACGACAGTACTCCCGTCCAAAAGAAATATGGCATGGCCGGACCCGTCAACCGTCGGATTGGTCGAGGTGTTGTCTCTTGCGTCCACGGCAGACGTCGAGCCGATGACCTTCCAGGTAACGCCATCGTCCGCGCCGATGTTGTAAGCAGTGCTGGCGTTGGCGAGACCCTGCACCCACGCGTTGTAAGTGGCTATATCAGCCGATGTTGCGGCGGTTGTCGCGCTCGTGTGAAAAGCAAAGCGATATTGATCCCCAACCGCCCATGGGGCGCCAGTGGCCGGATTGTTGCCCGCCAGGGTGCCAGGGGTCAGAATACCGAGTTCGCCCTCAAGTGGGCCCGCCTGTGCCGGCCCTGCGAAGATTGCCATCGCCATGGCGGCGAGGGTCAATAGGGTTCTGATTCTGTTTCTTGTAATCATCATATTCTCCTGTTAGATCAAGCAAGATTATATTTGATAACAACTGCAAACGATAAGTTGGCCCGGCCGAGACAAGCCCGGACGGAGCAATACATCATGACCACATTATTTAGGAACCGGCGCTGTCAGCGAATTATCAACAAGCCATTTTGTGGCCATTAAGGCGAAATCTTTGAAGTCCGTAATACAATTCCCATCAAGGTCAGTTGGATGATTCGCGGCCAGGCCAAAACCAAAACGAGTCGCCAGACAGGCATCATCGTACACGGCAATTGTCATAGTATCTTGCACCGTTGGGTGAACTCCATCGTGAACCGCAAGTGTCAACGTAACGGTAATCGCATCACCCGTGGCAGTTTTGGTAATCGTAACCGTCGGATCTTCAACGCCGGGATCTGAGAATATAACACCATCGGCAGGGTCCGCACTCCAGGTATAGGTCAAGGCTGCATACGGTTCAGTGTTGTTCACAACAGTCGGAGCCAATGGCACCGCTTGGCCGGACCAGGTAAGCATGTCGTTGCCGGCATCCGCAGAATAAAGTGGGGGGCCGTCCGGAAAATACAGATCGAGAAGATCGTCTATAACAGCTCTAATTCTGGCACAGGAACTTTCATCATACATTTCCCCATTCGGCAGCACTTGGGAGTCCGACAGCATTTCGTCATCCCACTGCCTCGCATGTTCCCTTTCAGTCCAATATCCGTTTATGCTGGGTTGATGTCCCCACCAGTTCAATGCAAAAGCCTGGAAAGCCTGGTTGTCTGCGGGCACGAGGGATTTGTAATGAACAAGGGTATTGTAAATTTCGGCAGATGCCGGCAGGTTTTCGGCTGCAATGGCAGCTGCCAAGGCGTCAGCGTTTTTAGGATGGGTACCCCAAAAATGGAATAATGGCCTGAGATCAACGCCCACACTTTGACACCATCGCAGAATAAGGTCGTCGATATCAGAGCCATGTCTTGACCAGAAGATCCCATTTTCATAATCCTCGTTAATTGAATACCAAAAAGCATTCAGACCTTCCCAGCCAAAAAGCCTTGCTATGTCAACAAATTTAGCATGTCCTTTGAGCTGATATGCCTTTTCCGCTTCTGCCATTGGCACCTTACTCGGTGAGAAGTTAAAGCTCGTCATCCAGGTAACTGCGGTATTGTCTAATGTGCGGTTTGGGTTACCTTGAAAACCCCGTGAAGCGGCAAAAGCGTAATCCAGATCGTATCCAAATTTTTGATGCCAGACCGCCACGTGCAGTAAGTTGACGGTAGACTCCGTTTCGCCGGGAAATTTAACAAACAGGTAACCATGTCCCGCTTCATGGAAGACATAGTCCGGCACATATTCAGGCCCCTTGACAAGGTAATGATTGGCGTTGCCGCCATAATTCGAGTTAGGATTGTAAGTCGCGTTTACAGTAGGATACCCCGGCGAGTACGCGGAA
>JAOUFU010000302.1 GCA_029858035.1 Phycisphaerae bacterium | reverse complement strand
TGAGCTGCCTGTACCAGACTTCGCAGATAAACAACCTATAGCATCCGACACAAACCAGGCCAGTGCCATTGCCTCATTGGATACTTACACAAACTTGCTAAAAACACGCAATTTGTTCAAACCATCGATACCGATACCATCGGAGAAGAAAATTGGCAAAACTACGGCTCAGCAGCTCGCCGAGCGGCTGCAATTTCTGGGCACCTGTGGAGATGAGCAAAACCTCACCGCTCTGGTTTTTATACCTGAGCGGGGACCCGGTTCGTTCCACGTAGGCGACAGAGTAGCTGAGTTTGTCCTAAAAGATATAAAAAAGAATAGTATGGTTTTAGAGATGGAAAATGAGCTGATAACGCTCAAGCGATAACTGCGCGAAAAAAATCAAGGAAATAAGAAGATGAAAATGAATTTCTTCAAAATAACTATCACACTGTGTCTGTTTGCCATATTGCTCATATCTTCGCCAGGTCAGTCCCGGCAGAATCTTCCTGATACTTCTTCGATATTTGCACCGGATACGGGGCAAAGAACCATTGATCTGGATATTCTCAATATGGATGTTGAATCTGTTCTTAAGATTATCTCCGACACCAGTGGCTGGACAATCATCCCCTCTCAGAAAATACGCGGCAAGATTAATCTTTGGAGTAAAGGCGCGACCGCACGTCAGCTGCTGGATAAGCTATGTTTGGTAAACGACTACATTTATCAGCAGGAAGGAAATGTCATCTACATGATGACAACGGATGAATACGAGCAACTTTTTGGGCGAACCACAAAAGTTTTTTCTCTTAAGCATCAGAGGGCGGATAGTATAAAGCTGTTGTTGGAAAACGGCCTGACCAAAACAGGAAAACTTACGGTCGATCCCTGGAGCAACACCATTGTTGTTAACGATACTGCCGAAAACCTGAAAAAAATTGAATTGCTTATCACCCGGCTGGATCAGGGTTTCGTACAAAAACGTTTTCAGCTTGCAAACGCCAAGGCTGCTGATGTCGCTAAAATTCTCGATAGTATTTGCCCTAAGGAAGGGCCTTTCCAGGCCGATGTCAGAACTAATTCAATCGTTGTATTCAACTCCCAGAGCAACGTTTCAAGAACAGCAGAGCTGATAGCACAGCTTGACCAGGATGCGGTCACAAGAGTTTTTCAGATAAAGTTTCAACAGGCATCTGAGCTTGCCAGGCAGTTAACTGATTTTATGAGTAGTTCCGGAGATGCCAAAACACCTAATGTTACAAATCAAATTATTGTATCTGATGCGACAAATCAAATTATTGTCACCAGCAATGCCTCAAAAGTTGACTACATTGCGGGCCTTCTTGAGGAATTAGACAGCAAAGTGGTAACAACCACTATACCGTTGAAACACCTCAAGGCTTCGCAGGTACTATCTGGAATTTCGCATCTTGCCAGCAAACCGGAAAATATAACAGTAGATTCACAAAGCAACCAGCTAATCATTCGTGACAATACGCGCAATATAGAACAGATCCGCAAAGTCGTCCAGGAGCTTGACGAGGACCTTGTTACTAATGTCTTTACACTCGAGTATGCCATGGCAGAGGATATTGAAAATGCTCTCAAGGCCATGGTTACAAATCCGGATGCTTTCCGGTCGGAGCCTCGGACAAATCAGATCATAATCAGTGGCCGGGCATCTCAGGTGGCCAGAATAGAAAACATAATAAAAAAGCTCGATTGCGAAGATGCATACTTTACCCGAACATATCATATAGAACATGCATCAGCTTCTCAAATTGCTGGTATAATTGAGTCTTTTATTTCAAGACAGAGTCCTCAGAAAATATATTCACAACAGGTCAAAAAAACACAAAGCGACCAAGGGAATGTACCCACTGGTCGAAGCCCATCAGAGGTTTCCCCGGATTCTCAAGGCACAAAGTTAGAGACAAGCCGCACTAACATGGCTTTGGGTTCTCCGCCTGGATTGGCTGGCACGCGAATCTCAAAAGCAGCAGCGGCAACGCCCCCCTCTGTAGTGCCTCCACCTTCCAAGCCTTTGCCAGGACCCGGAGTAACCTCGGGTCCGGAAACTGCCGCAGAAAGTCTTGGCACAGCAGGCACAGTGGTGGCTGATGATCGGAGCAATACCGTTACGATTACTGAGACACTCGCAACGCTGACCAAAGTGGAACAGCTCATAAAAGATCTTGATGTTCCTGTTAACTTATATAGTTATAAGGTTAAATGTCGCCAGTTGGACTCGCTTGAATTAGATAAGAGGCTTACTAATCTGTTGCGGCCTCAGGAAGATAGCTTCTCGGTAGATAACCAAACCCACAACGTACATTTTACAACTATACCTTCCATCGCAGAAAGAATCTTGCAAATGCTCGAAGAGTGGGACAAACCCGCCAAGCAAGCCCTTATTCGTGCCAAGATTCTTGCGGTAAATGTTAGCACGTTGAAGGATGTAGGTATAAACTTTGAATCTTTTTTTGATATTGACGGTATTGATATAATACTGGAAGGCTCCTTACCCTCTCAAGTAGGTGCGGATCGCGCCGGTTCACTTACCGTGCGCAAACTTACGGGGACACAATACGAGGCAATCGTTCGCGCTATAGAAACTGATAGTCGCAGCCAAATACTGGCGAATCCGCGTATCCTCGTTCTCGACGGCCAGACCGCCGAAGTCAGGATGGCCACGGACGAACCTTTCACGGAAACCAGTATAGCCGCCGACAGCGGAAGAGTTATAGAAAATATCCGATTTCTACAGGTCGGTACTATCTTAATGGTAATGCCCAACATAAAGGAAGATAACACCATTGAGATGAATATCAATCTGGATGTCAGTTCACTTATCGAGATAAGAAATGGTACACCTGTAGTGAATCGCAATACCGCAACCTCTACTGTGGCGGTAAAGGATAATCACGTTCTAATGATAGGAGGATTAAAATTCAAGCGTGACATGAGCATCATAGAGAAAATTCCGGTTTTGGGTGATATACCGCTGGTCGGAGCTCTGTTCAGATCTGAAAGGAATGAGCTTGCAGACACCGAGCTGGTGCTGTTCTTGCAGCCTACGATAGTAGCCGCTTCAGAGGGTGAATATCTGCCGTCACAGACTGATAACTGGGAGCTTATTACTGACCGGATCAACCAGGATATACCTGATAGCAATGTTCATTCGGGCATCTATGACGACTGGTTGTCCTATTCGAATGGCGGAAACTGGTAAATATTCAATGCAGGCATGTGGATAGCCGGGAGTAAGACTAATCAAATGCGTTCCGGATGATAGCCTCGATTGAGTTGTCAGAGGGATATTCAACCAAATGTACTGATTTTAATTCGTATTCATGCTCGATAACGGTCTTTTTATAACACTCCACTCTCTTTGGCAAGTTCGTAGTAGGCTCGATAAAAAACCGCCACTTGTGAAACCACCTTCCTTTTTCGGGCCAGCTTAAGTCATATACCTTTGCATCTGGTATGGTTGCTTCTGAACTTTCATCAGCTACCTGCTCCCATCTGGCAGCTTCGGGGACATCGGTTATATCAGGAAAAGGAACCAGGCCAAAAGAGCTTTTGAGAGATTTTTTGCCTTGGCTTACGGTATCAGCAGAAAGTGTCGTTACCTGCACAGTGTTGTTTTCTAAAGTTTTCACTTTCTTTGTATTATTGGCAAAATCCCATAGTACAAAAGTTTTTCCATCATGTAGCAGCCTGAAACCATTTGTTATTGATACCCACACTTCTTGAATTGGCCGTGTCTTTCCGGGGACGAAGCTTGATTTACAGACATTTGTGATTTCTGAAATCGCTTCGTAAATTTGGCCAAGATCCACAGCTTTTCCGGCCGGAGCATTGAAGAATAAAGCAGCCGCTGTTAGTATCAGTGCCGCGACTGCTGCAAGCTTTATGAATTGCTTCATATTGATTGTTGAAAGCCTTTGTTTGAGCCTTTGTGGAAAGACAATAATGTCGGGCACAGGCCTGGATTTGTTAAGTTGCTGTACATTTATTGGCCGATCGGCGTACGGTTCGTCGACATTGGAGGATCTGGTTTTTTTAGCTGGTGAGTCGAGTTCATAGCAGGTAACCACTCCGGATTTGCCGCGTTCGGCTATGGAGTACAAAGTGTTATGCAGCTGGCGCATCTTTTCAAGGCACTTAGGACACTTTCGCAAATGTGAGGTAAGTGATTCACGGAACTTTACATGTTCGTCGTTGGCCGGGTCAAGGCCGTAAGGCAGGCAATAGACAAATAAATCAGCCGCTCCAACGCTTTTACAGGGAAAACTGGCTGGTTTTTCAATTCCGGGGACTTTCTCACTCATGGTTAAACGAGCGGTATAAACTGAGTTTCGGCACTGTTTACACAAACAGATATGCTTGAGAGTGTCCGCAGTGACTTGGCCAAAACGCATTTCTGCAACAGCTTTGATCGATTTGCTGACACCGGAACATTCAAATGAGTTTTGAAAACTACCTCGTGAGAAAAACTCGGCTAATGTGGCAAGTTGTTTTGAATTAAGCTTTAATGAACGCAGGGTTTCAAAATCCCGGTTGCATTGCGGACACTGGTCCAGATGCATGGTTACTATAGCAGGAATTTTTATTCCCGGTCCTGGTTCAACAAGTAACGGTAGGAATTCCTTCACCATCGTACAATCAACCTGTGCTTCATGCAGGGGGAAATGCCTGGCCAATTGAGTGGGTTTTTGCCGTATTGTAGTGGGCTCTTTTTGGTTGCGGAGGGCTGAATCTGACAACAATTGATGCAGTTGGGCCAGTCTCCTGATACAGTACAGGCAATTGGCAATGTGATCCTGAATATTTTCAGGCACCTGCTCTAAAGTATCAGGATCCAGCATGTCATAATAATATTCTTTGGCGAGTTCGCATTGGTTTTTATTCCCGGCTATCATTATCAGCCACTCCCGGAATGCTTACCCTTCAGTATTTTTCGCAGTTTTTTTAAACCTGCGCTGATATATTGACACACCGTCTCTTTTTTAACAGACATAGTATGAGCAATGGCACCATTTGTTAAGTCATTGTTGTATCGCAATTTCAACGCAGTAGCAGTATGAGCTGGCAAGAGATTATTTATTATGCCCATCACACACTTAAATTCGTCAATCCTCATTGTTTTTTCAGCGGGGTCACGCGGCGTTGTCTTGGAAACCTGGGAATCCGAATACCTCGAAATGCGTCTCTCATATGCCTTTACCCTCTGATAATGATTTATTATGCCGTTTTTGATCATCCGATACAAGTAGCCGCGGTTATCCATCACCTTTCTTGGGGTGGGTTGTTCCAGCAGACGCAGGAAAAAACTCTGAAAAATATCGTCACTATCCGGCGACTGGCCAAGGTGAAACTGGATTACCCTGTATATGAAACTCCCATGTTTCTCATATACTTGCTGGAC
This sequence comes from Phycisphaerae bacterium, assembly GCA_029858035.1. GTDB lineage: Bacteria > Planctomycetota > Phycisphaerae > Sedimentisphaerales > Anaerobacaceae > CS2-K091. The sequence goes on along the minus strand of JAOUFU010000302.1, from coordinate 253 downwards.
TTCTGTCGGCTTAAAAATCCGCCTGCGTTTGCTCATTAAACCTTACCCCCCTAAAACTTACAAACACTGATTAGGCTTAAACGGCCTGATAACAGTATCCAACTACTTGTCTAATTAGCAATATTAATAGTAACAAATTATGACTATGTATTAATTAAGCCGTAGATATGAGGCGAAATGTTGATAAGAAATTTTAATTGTAAGCATTTTTTTTTGTTGTAGACCACAAAATCCCATTAGATAGCTGAAATAA
>JAOUFU010000301.1 GCA_029858035.1 Phycisphaerae bacterium | reverse complement strand
CCGGCGCTTGTACCTCCGGTACCTGTAATGATACCTGCGGGATTGACGTGTGGATTTGAATGCGGATTGACGTGTAAACTTGCATTCGGATTAGCGTGAGGATTGTTGATTCCAAACCCCTTGCCCTCTGATTTTGCTAACGCAGCGGAAAGAAATATCAGAAATAAGCAGCACGCCGACAGGTACGTTTTGATACCAGGCTGGTATCCTTGCGAAGAATTTCTTAGTAGTTTCATGTTTCATTCCTCCTTTCATAAGTTATTTTTAATAAACAAAAGTCACAACATTTGTGCTTCTGTCATTAAGAAGAAAAACCGGCTGTTCTTAAGAACACCCCCCATTCTTCTGAATGAGTTACTTTATTGTTAGCTATCTTAACTTTTTTTAGCATGAATGTCAAGCAGAAACTGCCCGTCCGGACAAGATTGGTTCCTATTTAGAATTTCTATTTTTTTTGTACTTTGCCGGGAGCGGGCCTGTGCGATTTTCTCGGACCAAATAAATTGTGATTGTGCTATAGATATATTTTTTTCAAGTGTTTTTCCTGAAGTTCACTGTGTCATAATATGCTATTTTTTATTTGGTTTTTACCGTTTTCAAGTTATATTTTATATAGGAGTTTGATTGTGTACGAACTCGTTCCGATAATACGGTTGAAACTTGCTCGGATTGTACTGGGTAAGACAGGTGGGTAAAAATGTGGATTGAAAATCTAACAGACAAGTCTTTTGTTATTTACATTACTCTGTCTCGGGAACCGGAACTGCGGCGTGAGCTTGAAATTATAAATGAAATTGTCTATGGCAGGGATGACTGTAATGTAATAATCAGTCTTGCCAATATCGAGGTCTTGGCCTCTTCAAGTATCACAAAGCTGGTAATGTTGCATAATTCGCTGAATAAGAATGGGCGTTCGCTTATCCTGTGCAGGGTTGGGCTTCCGACCAAAGGCATTTTTGCAACAGCCGGCCTTATTTCGCTTTTTAATTTTGTCAATGACGTCTCTGATGCGCTGGCAACTATTCAACATTCCGGACATACGCATTCGATCGCTGAAAACGTTGTTTAAGAGGTCATAATTGCCTTTATCGATATTACAGCGAAACCGCACACAGATTGGGCGGCAGGTGTGTGGTTAGTTTGGAAAGACGCACCTACTGATTGTTGTTCTCCATCCAGTGCATGGCCAATATTCCAAAATCGTATAAATTGATTGTCCCGTCACCTCCACGTCGTGGGGCAATGTCCCTGTAAGCATTATCGGTGAGCCAGACTTCGCTCAAAATACCCACGTCCGGAATACCCGTGATGCGGTCCCTGTTGAAGTCCGCCTCAAAAGGCAAAATTTCGGGTAGGACACGCATCTCTGTTGTAAAGTGATAATCGTATGCATCCGCGCCTTGAAAAGGACTTTCGTAAATCAGCTCCACGAAAAAGGCTTTCCATCCGCTTTCAGGTTCGGCTGCCCATCCGGTGTATACACCACCTCCCTCATCCGCCAGCGGCGAGCTCAGCCACGAAGCGCCAATCGTAACCAGCCGGAAGTCCCTTGTCGTTGGATTGACTGCCTGCCATAAATTGACCGCCTTGGGAGTATCGGCCGTTTCTACTCGAATCGAACCATCCTGCTCAAGAGTCCACGAAAATTCAGGACGGGAGTCGTTATTTAAGAAGGCATCGTAATACGGCACCATGCTGCTGTAAACGTCATCAAAAGCGCCGGTCAAATAGTGGTCGGTGTTCGGCACATGCCGCAGATAGGTTTCTCCTGACAGCCCGTCGATATAAAACTGAATCGAATCCATTACAAAAAAATCATCTCCCGCCGAATTAATAATGAACTTGGGCATATCCAGGCTGTCGCGATACTCAAAAGGATCGACAATCTCCATTAGCTGTGTGGCCTGTGGCGTGTCAAACCATTCGAATATCCCAAGCTCTTCGTATGGCCACAGTGCATCGGCCCAGAAACCGTATGCGGCCCAGTGATGGGCAAATGAACGCTTCATATTCAATAAATCGCTTACAATAGGTGCGATGGCTGCCACTCGATTGTCCGGGTCGACTGCCGCTGTCAACCACGCCGTCCACCCGCGCTTTGAGCCGCCTGTCAGCACGAATTGATTGACCGGCTTCGCCCCGCCCGTGACCGTGTCTATAAAATCCTGCATGGCATCCATGCAGCGCACGACGGATTTCACCATCGGCAGTTGTAAGGGCCAGGTAGCGTCGCCGCCGCGCAGAAACTTGTCCCACGAATAAGCGATAATCTCGTCCTCTCTTCGCGGTGTCATCTCATCGGAAAACTGCAATGGCTGATTTGGCACCGCCGACAATACTGCGATTACCGAGCCAGTTCCTAAAGATAGCTGCCTGAGCTGATCGTCATAAGGAGGTTGTGGGTCAGCGGTGGTATTATTGCCGTCACTTATTAAGATCATGGCCTTGTCAGTGGTAATCAAAAGGTTATATCGGGGCTTGTAAATCGTTAACCAATGGGTCCAGACCACAGGATTAACTTCTGAAGAATCGCGCCAGCCCTGTGATGTTAATTCCAGGGTGTACGCTGTCGTAAAAAAGTCGGAGGCGGAATCTATCTCTACGTATGAATAATTCGAATCCGGAGCAGCTGCGTAATCATCTAAAGCTGTCGCCATTGCCGGAACAGGGAGCATAAAACAGACAAATAAAGCAAATATCGCTAAAAAAGAACATCGCCAGGATTTCATCTTGTGTCCTCCAAATTTACCAGGCTTTTCCTGTCACCTTCAGTTCTAACTTTAACAACCTTCGATGACTTCTTGTGAGAGTCACAAAAAGATATGGCTGTATTCACTATGGGATAAAATATGAACTCTCTAAGCTTTTCCCCAGCCACGCAGTGCTTCCAGGCACTTTTCTATGCTGACAAGCGGAGGATAGGCATCGCTTTCATACTCGACAATATACCATTCGGTTCCGCCGATGGTCTCGCAGACCTCGAAGATTTTTTGCCACGGCAGCTCATCGTCGCCAATTATAGCGTTTGGTTTTGATTTTGAGAAAGCCTTGAGGTGGACGGTTGTCGCCCGGCCGGGGTAACGCTTCAGGAACGCCACAGGATCTCCTCCTCCTCCCATGGCATTTCCGGTATCCAACTGCATGACTACTTCTTTTTTCGTATTACCGAAAAACGTGTCCCAGGGCATTTCGCCGTCCAAAGGCTTGAATTCGATGCTGTGATTGTGGTAACCAACCTGCATCCCGTGCGGTTTTACCTTGTCGGATAGCTCGTTGAACAGCTTCGCTGTTTCCTGCCAGGCCTTGCGAGAGCTCCGATACTTTTCCGCAAGCCCCGGTACGATGAGAAACTTGTTGCCGATGGTTTTATTGAATTCGATTGTCTTTGGCAGCTCATCGCCCAGCAGGGTATCGATTTGAGTGTGCGTGCCGCAGCATAACAGACCTGTGTCATCCAGAAGCTTTCGAAGTGTTTTTGCGTCCCTGCCGTAATAACCTGCGAATTCCACCCCTTTGTAACCCATCTTCGCCACTGCCTGGATGGTGCCCGGCAGGTCTTTGCCGCACTCATTGCGAACGGAGTAAAGCTGTACGCCGACGGGGATTCGCATTTTGATTTGTTCCTTCTTAGGCTTGCAGCCGGCACAGGCTGTAAGCAAACCCGTAACGCTGAGTTTTAAGAATTCACGTTTGGTAATCATTTGCTTTTTCATAATGCTGTCCTTTTTAGGCACTGACATCGATTTGTTGGTCCTTGAAAAATAAGGTTCCTGTATTTACCCAATTGGTTAACGAATTCACTTGTCTATGCGTTACTGTACTCGAACTGAGCAGTCACAAACAAACTATAGACAGTATAATTATATACTATGCCGGCTGACAGTCAAGAAAAAATAGAACTGACACGTAGGAAATTTAGATAGAGTATGGCATATACAGGATGAATTTGGTATTCTAATCATAATTGCAGGATTGACGGTGAAGCTAAATTTATAAAAAGGAGATACCGATGAAAAGGTCGAGGCAATGGGAAATTGCAGGCAGGCGAATGTTAAAACAGCTTGTAGTGGTGTGCGTTTTCCTGCTGGCGTCGGCGGCGCAAGGGCGGCAGTGGCCGAGGTTCCGCGGTCCGAACGGACAGGGAATTAGTGACGCCCAAACGATACCTGTTAAATGGACGGAAAAGGATTATAACTGGAAGGTAAAGCTGCCGGGAGTCGGTCATTCCTCGCCTGTTATCTGGGGTGACAAGGTCTTTTTGACATGCGGGAACCAGAAGGACGGTCGTGGAATGCTTTTAGCTCTTGGCGTTTCAGACGGCAGGGTCTTGTGGCAAAAGGAATACGCCCTGACCAAATATCGGATGAATAGCAGCAATAGTTACGCGACGGCAACGCCGGCGGTGGATGGTGACCGCGTCTATGTGCTCTGGGCCACTAAAGACGAGACAATACTGGTAGCATTTGACCACGACGGCGAAGAAATCTGGAGGAGTACGTTCGAGGGTGTTAAATGTCAGCACGGGCCGGGCATCTCGCCCATCGTTGTCAACGATATCGTTGTTTTTACCCACGAGCATGAGAAAAGCGATAAGCAGGCACGTAGTGCCTGGATAGCAGTCGACCGTAAGAGCGGCAAAACACAATGGGAGCTTGAGCGGCAAACCGGTCCCAAAACGTCGTACTCTACGCCATGTGTATTCTCGTTCGGAACTGATAAGCCGCTGTTGATTTTCACCAGCCTGGCACACGGTATGACCGGCGTAGATCCGGGCAGCGGGGCGGTCGTGTGGGAGGCCAGGTCCGCATTCATCAGTCGCATAGTCAGTTCACCGGTCATCGCAGGTGAGCTGTTAATCGGCGCTTGCGGCGACGGTGGAAGCGGCAAACGCCTGATAGCAATTCGGCCGGGACCGGTGGATAAATCAGCCGAACCGACAGAGGTATATAAGATTGACAATAGCTCTGCGCCGTATGTACCTACATCATTGGCCAAAGATGACCTGTTGTTTACGTTTCATGACAGGGGGGACGTTTCATGCCTGCGAAGCGCCACGGGCGAGCAGCTCTGGCGCCAAAAGCCGGCCGGCCCGTTTTATGGTTCGCCGGTGTGGGTGAACGGCAATCTGTACTGTATCACGAGGAAGGGAGAGGTTGTCGTAATAAAGGCGGCTCCAAAATACGAGCTGCTTGCGGTCAATTCGTTAGGTGAGGAGAGCTACGCCACCCCGGCCGTAGCCGGCGGGAGAATGTACCTCAGGACCTATTCACATCTGATTTCCATCGGCGGCAAGAAAGAGTAGAGGGGCAAAATCTTCGTGTCTTTGTCAGTAGCATACCCAGGCCAAACAATAATAATGTGGCTGGTTCTGGGATTATTGTAACGAGCACGGATACCCTTGTATTTTCATCTCCAATATAAGTTCCTCCAGTTAAATTTAACCTACCAATAATATTGTAGATTCCTGGATTAATAAGTGTATCATCATCAGGATTTAAAGTCCCATTATCTGCTGTCATGTTCCAAATTCCTGTGTACTCTTTAAACTCTCCTGGGTTGAGTACGAATTCACTCATAACCCTACTAAAATCAAAACGTCTACCCCAAATCCTTACTCCTTCTTCCTCAACAGTGAAAAGACATTGCTCAATTTCGGCAAGGGGGAAATCAAATGTCGTAA
>JAOUFU010000300.1 GCA_029858035.1 Phycisphaerae bacterium | reverse complement strand
TCCCCATCCGAGGCAGTTTCTGGTTAATTCCCACAGGGCAGGACATGTGGTTCTCCTATTTTGCCATACGTTGCCTGTGGTTTAAGAGCGTTTTTCCAGAAATGGAATATACGGGCCAGATGGAGGGCACTTACGAAATAGGTGGAGATTTCGCTTTAGTACACCAAATGACTCTTGAAGGGTGCATCAATAAATTCGGGGATCTGAAGTTTGATAGCGGAGTGGTCTTTCCAAAGGTGGGATTCCCATGGATCGAGATCGACCTCTTACAGGCCCCGCCTACGGACCCGCTACATACTTTTAGCATGCATCTTGTCGCTGTTCCCTGGCCTGAGGTCTGGTTTTCTACGGAAGAGGGCTTCACCTCATCAGTACAAAAGATATCAAAAATTAGCGATGGTGATATCCTGAGCCCTGGAGGAAGAGTGATTCGCTCGAATAACCAGCTAACTGTTAATCTTGGAATAATACCAATAGTACCTGACATTGGTCTTGATGCCATATTAGGCGTCGCACCACAATCTACAGAATTGCCACGACCTTGCTGTGAGATTTGGTTCTCAGCGGAGCAGGACATCCACAGCGAAACACTTGGGCAATTACACCACGGTGACCTCCTCAGTGACTCTGGACAGATAATGCGTAGCTATACCGATTTAATTGGTGCATTTTCTCCAATGCCGCCGATCCCTGACGCTGGTCTGGATGCAATTGCGCTTGATGCCAACGGGCATTTGCTATTCTCTGTTGAGGGAGACTTTTTCTCAGAGAAGCTGGGCAGGACGATTAACCATGGAGATCTTCTTCACGAAGATGGCCGCATCTTCAAAACCATCGGTGATTTACTGGCTAACTTCCAGCCAATAGAACCTCGGCCAATATCTTTCGGTCTGGATGCTGCCTATGTCTGGCCTCATGGGGAGGTCTGTTCTCAATCGAGGTTGACTTTGCGGATCTCCATCTGGGGACCATCAGACATGGTGATCTGCTCAGTGATACAGGGAGGGTGATAGCACGCAATCAAGAACTTGTGGAATCCTTCGGTCCCATTGAGGATTTAGCGGACTTTGGCCTTGATGGTCTTCAAGTCCTGTGGCCCTTTCTCCCTCCCGACTTCGACTTCGATGGCGATGTGGACTTCGTAGATTTTGCCTTATTCACCGCTGATTGGCCGGAAACCGGCTATACCATTTGTAGCAGAGCTGATCTTAACTGTGATGGGAAACTGGACTTTCTTGATTTGCAGGAGTTTGGGGTAAACTGGCTGGCAGGAAAATAGGTTTATTTGAATTCAATATCAACGAACGGTTTGAGAGCTTGTCGCTTTCAGCCCGTCTCTTATTTCTTAAGGAGTGATTCGAATTTTTTAGACACATTCACTCAGCCCGAATCGTATAAAAAACTACAGCCCCTTGATTTAAGAAATAATTGAATGCGACTGCAGTTGTTCCATAATGCTGACTGTTAAGTATTTCGTTAGAATAGGAGACAAAGTAATGTGTGTGATAAAGAAAGTTATTTGCCGTTTATTTTTTTTAGCTGTATGCTTTACACAATTGGCAACTATATCACCGGGGCAAGTCCTTGCCCAACCCAGACAAAATCTACCAGGCTGCTGGCCGCAGGAATACTCCGTCAAGCAAGATGATAGATCGGGCATAATTACTCTTTCAACACCATACTACACTGTTGAGCATGACGTAAAGAGAGGAGGCGCTATAACCAAAATAAAATATACTCACGGCAAAGCTGACAATTTACTTGTCCACCCTATAAAAACAAGTATTCAAAATGAAGCTGGCATTACCTTTGAAGATCTTAATGTATCCAATCCTCATACACTATGCACGAAAAACGGTATCATCGAGATTGTTACAATTGAATGCAACCTTGCTGATAAAAATGCCAAAGATTCAGGTGTGAAAGTAAAAACGATTTATGAATATCACTGGGGATATATAAGAATACACAAAGAATTTTACTTTCCTGCTGAATCAATTAAATTAAAAAACCTTAGTGTACTGTCGACGGTATTGGATCCTGGTCTGTCTGATTATGGCTATAGGGAGGGCACAACAGAACAGGAAGGAGCAGCTCCCTTTTCCTTTGGGATTTGTCAATGGGGAAAAGCAAGACCCGGGACAAGTTCAGATAAACCTTTTAATACAAGCTATGTGCCAAGATACCTCGTTTTTGCCAACCATGGGATTGAGGGTATCGAATGGTTTGTCTCGTCGGATTTGACACAGTGGGATCTTCAATTGTCTGGTCATCGAGGTAACGGATTGTGCAATATCCACCCAAATCCCAATCCACCCGGTGTTGCTGTTTCGATCTGTCCATTAAGTTTTCAAAAAGTGTCAAAAGCAGTCAAAGGTTTTTACATGTTTGATTATTACATCGGCATGCCCATTTTGGAAGGTCATGCCAATAAACCCTGGCTTCATTCAACCTTCAATAGGAACAAGGGTGACTGGATCTCTGAAGAAACAATTAAACAATGGGCCCAGTCCGGCATAAGAACCGTACATTGCCACAACGATGGCGACTATTACAATGATGGGCTCTTTTGGAGAGATGGATCTTATCCACCTTACCCCCCCGAAGAGATGGAGAAATTTGATAAAGTTATTAAAACCTGCCGCCGCTATGAAATCAAAACGGCAACCTATTTTTCCAACAAGGAGCTGCACTCATCTACAGAAGCATTCAGAGAGCACGGTCAGGAATGGGGCAGAAAAGATAATCAAGGAAACCTACAACATAACTACTTTCGTGCCGGGAGCGAATTCGGCGTGCAGATGTGCCTCAAATCCGGCTGGCTTGAGTTCTTAAAGTTCTCAATAGACAGAGTATTAAAGAATCATAACCTCGATGGTGTATATTATGACTGGAATGTCTCTTTGCTCTGCAGTAATCCTGACCATATAACCAAAAAAACCAGTGGTGTTTCCCAAGACAAGGTAAAACAAGGTCCTGGACATACAGGTGCTATCCATTGGGATATGGATGAACTAATTGAATTGATGGAATGGACCAGAAAGCGAGTTGGGCCTGATGGTTTGATCATTATTCACAATACACGAGTACCAATGTTCGTTACTGAAAACTTTGCCAATTATGTTGTTGGTATGGAATGGGGTTATCAAAAGTGGTCAAAGTCTGCCCCAAAATTGCATGAACTACCCCTTGAATGGGATTTTGTCGGCGCCCGCTCTCGAGGAGTAATAGGATACGGGATTATTGATCAGAATGCACCGAGGAGACTGCATAAGCTTTTAGCTCTTGAAGCCGTGTTGACAAGTGTTGCCCCTTGGCCAGCGAGTCCAGAGGCAATTGAACTCTATAAAATATTAAAACCTCTGGGAGACGTTGAGCAATACAAGTTCGAAGACTGGCGGAATAAAGCGGTCATAGTCAAGGACGGTAATTGTGCCTCTGCTGTCTATAGCCGTTCCGGTGAGGCCTATATTATATTGGGCAATCTCGAGATTGAACAAAAAGATATCACCTGTACAATAAATCCCTCGAACTTACAATATCCCTTAAGATCTGCTAATTCAGCAAAAATCATTGACGAAGGCAGTTCAATTAACCTCAGCTTAGATAAACTTACCAGCAATGGTGAAAATATTACTGTTCCTGGTGATGGTGCAGTATTAATTCATATCAAATAATCTATTGAAGGGATTGATAATGGGAAGGTATTTGAGAATTCCATTATGCTTGTTTGCGTTTTGGGTGTTAGTGCTGGACGGGTGCGGACCAGCGGATTATCTCGCTGGCAACGGGGATTTCGATTCGGCAATCCAAGAACAGTGGTTAGCGAAGGCATATCGATATGACAAGAACGGGTGGATTTACCTTCATATTGAAGGGACGCCATTTGAGAGAGGGTTCCAGCGTGGGTATCTTACCGCTAATGAAATTGATGAATTCCTCAAGACAATAGCGCACATACAGCATTTCAATACCGGCAAAGATCTCGATTATTTTGTTAAGGCAGCTGCCAAGCTTTTTAAGGGCAAGGTCGGCCGGGAATACGTTGAGGAGATGCGGGGAATTGCGGCAGGGATGAAAAGGTCTGGGAAACAGGTCAGCTATGACCAGATTCTCTTTGCGAACGGATTTATTGATATTTGCTGGTACTGGTGGCCGAAGGAAAAAAAGGCCATGGGACCGGGGTGCAGTGCGTTTATTGCGACCGGCAGCACAACTGCCGATGGAAAGATTATGATGGGGCATAATTCGTGGTCCGGCTATGCCCTTCTTAGATTCTGCAACATCATCGTGGATATTGTCCCCGACAAGGGAAATCGGATTTTGATGCAGTCGTGGGGGCCGTGTATTTATAGCGCTACGGACTTTTTCATAACGGGGGCCGGATTGGTCGGCACGGAAACTACTATCGGCGGATTTAGTGGATTCGATGAAAAGGGAACGCCGGTCTTTGTCAGAGCTCGCAAAGCCATGCAGTACGCCGAGAGCATAGATGAATGGGCCGCGATAATGATCAAAGGCAACAGCGGTGCTTATGCAAATTCGTGGCTGTTAGGGGATATCAAGAACAATGAGATTGCCCGGCTTGAGCTAGGGCTAAAGCACCATCGCCTTGAAAGGAAAATGGATGGGTATTTCTCAGGCTCAAACGTTGCGGATGATATAAAAATCTTGAGGGATGAGACCGATTCACCTTACGACGATATAAGAAACAGCCGGGTGTCCCGGCGGGAGCGCTGGAAACAGCTTATGAAGGAACACTATGGCAAAATAAATGTGGAGATTGCCAAGCAAATGCTAGCCGACCATTATGACTTATATTTGAAGAAGGAAGTGCCGAGTTCAAGGACACTCTGTGGTCACTACGAGTTGGATGACGGAAGTGTTCCGGGAAGCCGAGGCGCGTACCTTCCGGCCGGGGCTATTGACGGCAAGGTCGTCGACTCAGATATGGCAGGAAGATGGCAGTTTTGGGCGAGGTGGGGAAGCTCGTGTGAGATAGGTTTCAATGCTGAGCAGTTCCTAAAGAAACACAGTCAGTACGACTGGCTGGATGGATACTTAAAAGACCTGCCGGCTCAGGCCTGGACCGTTTTCCCTGTGAAGTGATGGTGGTAAAGCCGTTGGGAACGATGAAATCCAATTGAGCGGACATATCTTTGCGTGAACTTGGGGGACAAGTGAGATTTGGACAAGATATAACGAGAATTTGCACAGATTGACAGAGAACTCAACTCAGGCGATACTGAAAATTATATCTGCTGTTACGAGTGAAATATAACTGTAATGACCTTCGTGGTTGTAGAATGGTTGTGTGGTGTGCCAAGCTAAAAAAGCTGAGAAAAGGGGATATAAAGAATACTTAAATAGGGAAACTATATTACGTCTACTCGATGGGATTAGGACTTCAATAGTCCGCCAAGCCGCTCTCGGCAGTTGATTCATTCCCATTCATCGAGCGATTCGCACAAGCTTCCCTCCGCCAGGTGGCAGAATAAGTTCGACTGCAGCCTTCTTCGCGGGGATCCATTGAGCGGCCTTGGTATCGAAGAGTTCGAGTTCACCCAGCCCGATAAGTGGTGCGCTCACCTCGTCGGTGTAATCCAGGTTCACTACGACCACGTGAGTCGGCTTGGCTTTAGCGCCAAAGTTGCCAAGCAGAAAGCCACGCGGCCCGGGGTGCGACTTCGAAAAATCGAGGCGAAAGGACGCGTCC
>JAOUFU010000299.1 GCA_029858035.1 Phycisphaerae bacterium | reverse complement strand
GAGGCCACACACGGCAGCGCGCCGAAATATAAAGGGCAAAACAAGGTCAATCCCACGGCGTTGATCTTGAGCGGCGTGATGATGCTAAGGCACATAGGCAAGATGGCCGAGGCGGACAAACTGGAGGCCGCGGTTGCAGCGGTGATTGCCGAGGGCAAAAATGTAACTTACGATATGAAGCCGGACCGCAATGACCCTACCGCCATCGGCACGAGCGAAATGGCGGATGCTATTATCGAAAAAATCGAGCGACGTTGAGTTCTAAACATGGCCTTTTTGGGCCAAAAAGCGTCATCCTTAGCAACAACATCTTGGTCCAAACTATACTTTCGGCGGACCAGATGGCCCTCAGCAAGACCTGGCCGAAATTGACGGCCTCGGCAGACTCTGCGACGCCGAAGAAACTATCTCTAATACCAGCACAACTGTTGACTTCAGCTATGGTTTCGTTTATGATATGCGCTCACAGTTAAAGCAGGCTTCCATAGAAAAGAACAGCGGTCCTTACCGAAACGCCGAATATAATTATCGAAAGGACGGCAATTTGGATTCCAGGACTATAAACAGTTCAACAACAAGCTTTACTTACGCCGGCGACCTTATGGATACGGCGTCCGGCGGAGAAAGCTTCGACCTCGACTTCGACGACAACGGCAATATGACCACCGGCGTATCTCAAACCATCACTTATAACTGGGACAATAAGCTCCGTTCTGCTATAAAAGGCACCAAATCAATTAGCTTAAGATACGACCCCGGCGGCAATCGTATCTGGAAGCAATCTATAGATGGAGCCGAGGAAACAACCCGCAAATATATCGTCGATATTGTGGGCGATTTGCCGACGACATTAATGGAGATTGATCCGAATATCGGCTTTATTTTTAAGACCTATATTTACGCCAACGGCCAGGTATTCTCCCAGCACGATGGCGACTATTCGGCTCCGCGCTATTTCTACATCCACGACCGGCTCGGCTCCGTCCGGCAAATTATCAACACGTCCGGAAGCATTATAAGATATTATACATACGAACCCTTCGGCGAAGTCCTTGAAGAAGATGGTACACTAACCAACAATATGATGTTCACGGGTCAATACTTTGATACCGAAATCGTCCAGTATTATCTGCGTGCCCGGCAATACGACCCGCATATTAATAGATTCACCGCCCGCGACCCCATCCGCGGCAAACTTGAAGAGCCGATGACGTTGCATAGATACCTTTATTGCCTCAACGATCCGATCAACTGTATAGATCCTCGAGGTCTCGAAACTGGACATATTATGTTCTCCAGCATGTTTTCGGTTGGTTTCAGCTTAATGTACCAATTTGGAATTGTGTGGGATGATAAAGGCAATGTTGGTTTTATAGTCACGAGCAACGATCCACACCCCACTGACGCTTTTGAGGAAGACTGGGGATTAGGATATGGAATACCAGCAGTAGGCGTAGGAATTGCTATCGGCTGGACTAATGCTAATGAAATATTCGATTTGGAAGGTGAGGGAATATCGGTCGGGGCTTCTATCGGTACGCCTTTATGGGGACCAAGCATTGGAGTGGATTATATTCAAGGGGTACAACAAAGCGGTGAGTATTACTACGGATTTGAGGTTATTCCCGGATACAGCGCCGGATCATTCGGATGGGAGGCACATGGCCATTATACCTGGACTACAGTCACACCATTGAATTCAAATCAGCTACAGGGTCGTGATATTGTTGGAGAATTCATGGAAAATGCAATATTTGATGTAGAGACAGTCGGCCAAGGGTATTTCTTACTCTATGCCTGGGGAAAGATGCAGTAGAGGATTTTTTGCAATGGTCACGAGTTACTTTGGATGTTTATACTTGGGATTGGGAGTCCTTTTGGGTATCAGGGGGATATACCTTGGAGAACGTCTGTTAAAACATGTTGACAGGCAGTACCCTGAAGAGGCTGAGATCATTCGTTCGCACCAGTGGCAAATGTATCCATGGTCTGTAGGTCAAAGAACGCTAAGAGTATTAATTGAGAAAAAGAGTTCAAATGATCATGTACTCGCATATTGGGCCAGGAGAGTAAAACGCGGTTGGACGTACTTCAAAGCGTGGTTCATATTCGCATTGATAATGTCTTTTATTCAGGTCTTGTTTATCCTTGTGAAATAGTTGCAACCCAAAAACGGTAAAATAATGTAAATTCGGAAGTTTGCTGTTGCAATGAAATGCTAAGAAAACATATCTCAGTCCAGTTGGTCGAATGTGTTACTACCAGAACATAGATGGATCAAAGTAATTCGAAATGTAGCTTTTCTTGAAAATAGGAAAGGTTGGTAACAATCATGAAGAGATTATGGCTAAAAATAACCGGATTAGCAATTTTCGTATTAGCGGCCATTATTGGAGTTTATATTCTCCGGCCTGCCAAATCGCCGAATATAATTATCGAAAGGACGGCAATTTGGATTTTAGGACTATAAACAGTTCAACAACAAGCTTTACTTACGCCGGCGACTTGCATCATCTACCACATTATGAATTGGCGCAGGTAATAGGTTATTTTGCTGTTAACTAACAGAGTCTAATTATGAAAAATATATTTTATTGTTATGTGACTTTATATATGATGGGCGTTATTATTTTATCCATACGATTACCATTTGTTTTTCGCCCATTCCACAAATATCTGAGAGAGAAACATCCACAGAGGTTGAGAGAGTTCTCGTTAGTACCTGGTATATTTAATGCTTTTCGTTTAATAAAAGCTTTATACAAAGAGCACGATATTGAAGATGCTGAACTGATGAGACTTCTGACTAAAGCAAGAAATAGCTGGACTTTTTGGCATTTATGGTCGTTAATTGGTTTTTTGGGCTTGTGCTTACTTCCTTTTATATTCGGTGTTTTTGAAGTCTTAAGAAGACTTTGATTGATTTTGGGAACATATTTGCTTCTTTCTACTGTAAAACCTGCGTTCCCAAATTATGATATTTGTGATATGGTGACTTGAGAATTTGCTTTCAAAGCATTCAAAAGACAAATCAATGAACATTGTACGGTTTCCTGACGTATAAAAACGTACTTACCAGTCTAAAATGCTTGTAGAGGTATCAAATGAGAAATAAGAAATTAAGAAGATTCATTTTCATGACGTGGAAAGAGTGGCGAGGCATTATTTTTTTCATAGTTTTTGTGGTAATCCCCGTAAAGTCAAGCCTTGCGGACTGGAACTGGGTTCCTACCGGCTCGATGAATCCAACTATACTGGAAGGCGACTTGATCTATGTAGATAAACTGGCTTATGGCTTGAGATTCCCTCTTACTTTTTATCGGCTTGCCGAATGGTCAAGCCCCGAAACAGGTGATATCGTGGTTTGTTTTTCACCTGAGGATGAAACCCGATTGGTCAAGAGGATAATCGCGGTGCCGGGGGACACAATCGAAAGCAGGAGGAATATTCTTTTTTTGAATGGCCAACCGGCCATCTATACTAAACTCGATCCACAAAACACAGAATATCTGTCATCCGGATTGAAAGATCGCAGCATACTGGCAACAGAAAATCTGGATGGATTTACTCATGCGGTAATGAGTATTCCTTCGGTCCGGGCAATGCGGGATTTTGGGCCGGTCGCTGTTCCTGACGGCCATTATTTTGTGATGGGTGATAACAGGGACAACAGCAGGGACTCAAGATACTTCGGATTCGTGCAAAGAGAAGCAATAGTCGGCAAAGCAAGGGGAGTGATTGTATCGTTTGATATTACCGACAAGTATCAGCCGCGATTGAAAAGGTTTTTTGACTCTTTGAATTAGCCGCTTTTGGTCAAAGATATAGCTTCTCCTAATAAAAACACCATCCATCATTTTCTCTTTCATGCTTTCAGGATGATTTTATTTTTTGTGGCAAAAAAGTTAAATCCCGTGTAATCTGTCCGAGCTAAAGCCACGAATGTAATCCCTGTTTCGCAGGAATGGCGGAAATACTGGATTTGGTGAAGGATTTTATCGTTGGACCAGAATGCTTATAGGAAATTGGTTTCAGGTGAAAGCGTCGGGCCGGGAGCAGTGCTTTTGCGTTTTATTTTAGGAATTGCCGCTCAGATATACGGATTTATTGTCGAGCTGCGTAATTTTTTATATTCCAAAGGGTGGCTGAAGATACATCGGGCAGAAGTTCCAGTTATCAGTATAGGAAACATAACGACCGGCGGGACAGGCAAAACGCCGCTTGTCATTCGGCTGTGCAAGCAGCTCATATCAGATTCACAATTTCAGATTACAAGCTCTCAGTGTGCGATTCTGACTCGCGGTTACAAGGCAGATCAACATTATGGAGATGAGCCGGCAGTTCTTGCTGAGAGCTGCCCCGGGATTCAAGTAGTTATAAATCCCGACCGTGTAGCAGGTGCGGCGGAGGCTATCAGCAGATTCGGCGCAAAGGTGCTCGTTATGGATGATGGATTTCAGCATCGCCGATTGGGCAGAGATGTGAATATCGTGGCGATTGATGGCACAGTACCTTTCGGTTATGGTAAGCTACTTCCGGCCGGGCTGCTGCGTGAACCAGTCAGCGCACTTAAGCGTGCTGATGCCGTTGTTATTACCAGGTGTGACCAGGTTACTGAGGCTGAACTCGCTAAACTTGAAGGCAAGCTCCGACAGGTAAACCCGGAAATGGTTATCGCAAGGTCGGTGCACGCCTCTGTTTGTGCGAAATCTATTGACGATAGAGAAATCAGCCTTGAAGAGCTGAAAGGCAAAAATATATTTGCCTTTTGCGGGATAGGCAATCCGGATGCATTTTTTAATACGGTGAAGGTGCTTGGAACTAAACTTGTCGGTTCGAGAGTCTTCGATGACCATTACCATTATACGAACGAGTGCCTGGCTGATATTAACGAACAGGCCAAACGCCTTGTTGCAGATTTAATACTGACAACGCAGAAGGATTGGGTTTCTATTTCGTCCCCGGCGATTCCAAATGCGAGCGAGGAAGTGAATTTTGCCTATCTGGCGATTGAACTTAATTTTATTCGTGGGGAGGAAAAAATAACAGAGTTGATTAAAAACGCGCTGGCGGGTAGAATCTAAAAACAGAGAACATCACATACGCCTGTAGTTACAAAAAGGCGGTAGTAAAGACAAGATGGTCCCATAACAAAATGTATGAAGAACTGTTAAAGACGGTAACGAACCTTGGTTCGCCGAATATTTTACTCGTCGGCGACTTTATGCTCGACGTTTATACTTACGGCGACGCGCTCAGAATAAGCCCTGAGGCGCCGGTGCCGGTGCTGAAAGTAACCGAGACTGAATACCGATGCGGAGGGGCAGGCTCAGTAGCTGCCGACCTTGCTGACCTGGGAGCAGTACCTTCCTGTTTGGGTGTCATTGGAAAAGACCAGAATGGCCAAAAGATAAAGGATGAACTAACAAAAATTGGCGCTGATACAAGTGGATTGCTGACCGTCCCGGACCGCCCTACTATCAGTAAGCAAAGACTTATAGGCCTGGCCCAGCATCGTCATCGTCAGCAATTGATGAGGATTGATGAAGAATCTACGGAGCCGTTGGCTGATGAGTTGAATGAGGCGATTTTGCGGGCGTACAAAGAGAAGTTGAATAAGGCTGATGTTATTTGCCTTCAGGATTATAATAAGGGCCTGCTCAGCCCATCGCTTTGCAAGCAAATGATACAGATTGCAACGAAGGCAAAGAAAAGGATTCTCGTTGATCCG
>JAOUFU010000298.1 GCA_029858035.1 Phycisphaerae bacterium | reverse complement strand
TTTTTTTGATAGTCTTTTTTTCATGGCCATTCCTTTCGATTTATGGTTACAATTTTTTTTGAACAACTACAAATTATAACCGTTGAAAGGATGGCCTACATATTATCTAAAGGCTACTTGCGCTCAGAATGTCATTGAAGGTTACCATCCCCAAGCCCTTCGAGCTTGAGGCTGCCACCCAAGGGGAATGATTATGGATTATCGATGAATGATAATTGAGATTGCAGAATGAATTACATTCGATGGCCAGATCCCTCGGCTGCGTCCCTGTTTTTGTCGTTGCAAAAACAGGGGCTGCGCTCGGGATGACACGAGGGGTGCGGTATTGCTTTGGACGAAATGACAGAAAAATGGTGGGGCAAGTCATATAAATGATTAAGGATTATTGATTATTTGTTTAAATAAGACGTCTGGATCCCTGCCTACTGCATGCAGGGACTAGCGGGGATTCGGGAAGCGTGAAGCGCCGGTTGCCAGTTGCCTGTCGGATGAGGCAATTTTCTTTTTTTGACGGCAAAACGATTGACAATGTGTGTAAAGTTGTTAGTGTACGGATTCTGATGATATTTTTGGGAGTGTAGCTCAGTTGGTAGAGCAACGGCCTTTTAAGCCGTAGGTCTTGGGTTCGAGTCCCAACACTCTCATTCAAACGTTCACGTATGCCCTGTGAACCAATGCGGACGAAATTCACTTGACATTGAGAGAAAAATTGGTTTTAATCGGCCCATGAAGGATTCGGCCCCGGTTACATAGTCATGTTCAGGGGCAGGACCGATGGAACAGAAAAGAATTGAGCTCAAAGTGCGATTGTCGCAAGAGAATAATATATTACCAACAGATATTAAAACGATTATCGTTCGCTGTCCCAACTGGGTAGGGGATATCGTGATGGCAATACCCTTTTTCGATTGCCTGCGTGACAGCTTCCAACAGGCCCGGCTCGTGGCGATTGTGAGGTCATACGCGCAGGGCATCCTTCGAGATGGGCCGTGGTTTGATTCATTCATCGACTGCGGCGATAAGACATGGGGCGGTTTTTGGGCAATGGTGGGTGCGATACGCAAGCTGAGCCCGGACATGGCCGTCGTATTACCTAATTCAATACGTTCCATTCTGCCGATTCGCATTGCGGGCGTGCGAAATGTGTATGGATATCGCCGCAGCGGCAGAGGCTTTCTCCTGAGTGGGGGGCCCCGTCCCCGGCGGCAGGGGGGACAAATCGAACCGATACCTATGGCCGGCTACTACCTCGAAATCGCAAGGTGGATGGGACTCAAAATCCCGGTAGAGACCCGGCCAAGACTATACACCAGGGGCCCCATCGAGGAAGAGGCCGACCGGCTGTTGTGCAGGTATAAAATCGGGCCGGACGAGCTGCTCGTCGGCCTCAATCCGGGGGCAAGCTTCGGCTCATCGAAATGCTGGCCTGCCGAGTATTTCGCCCGGACCGCAGAACTTATGAAACAGGAATTTAACTGTAAAATCATTCTCTTCGTCGGGCCCGGTGAAGAAGGCATCGCCTCGGCCATTGAGAGCCAAACAGATACGGAACTGATAAATACAAGCGCCGACAAAATCAATCTCGAACTCCTCAAACCCCTGATTCGCAGATGCAGTCTGCTTATTACCAACGACACCGGCCCTCGTCACTATGCCGTGGCATTAGATGTCCCGGTAGTAGTGATAATGGGGCCGACAGACCCGCGTTATACGGCATCGAATTTAGAGAAAACTATTGTCCTTCGGCAGGACCTTCCCTGCTCACCGTGCCATAAAAAGCAGTGCCCGACGGACCAACGCTGTATGCGAAGCATAACACCAGAGATGGTTTTGCAGGCCGGCCGAGAGCTGCTGGAAAGGAAGAGCGTCCATGAAGCAAAGTAAGTATCACCAACGCTGGACGGCCCTGAGAAAAGATTCGGCCTCGGAGCAGCAGTTAGTACACCTGTCACGCCAGGTGGCCCTGGCATTCCTGGACCATTACTACCAGGACGGACAGTACGAAGAAGACTATATCCGGCTGTTATGCGAGATGGCGATGGCATTTACGAATTCGGAGCAAAATCGAATAGCCTCCGGTGCGCTATTCGGCATCGTAGTCGAAAACCTTTGCGATGACTATGAGAAGGCCCAGCTTGGGATGTACAACCATATCATGTCACAGGTTGTTTCCTACTGCCGCAGTCAACCGGCCGGGGGGGACATGGACAAGATTTTGAACTCGTTCGGCCTCTACACATCCCTGGATTTGCTTACCAGGGCCGAACGCATTCATGCAAATTCATACACTTCTCGAGTCGTGCATCATCCACGGCGCTTCTATATATTATCAAGAGTGACGATAGGGGCCGACGTGGCCATCGTCAGCGTTATCATCCAACAACTCACAGCGCGTTTTCCTGAGGCCGAGCTCGTCATTTTCGGCGGTCCGAAGCTGTTTGAAATATTCGGCGAAAATCAAAACCTTCGTATCCTCGAAGCGGCCTATCCAAGGCAAGGCACTCTCATGGACCGATTCCACTGCTGGAAAGCGATCGTGGACCATCTCACGGAGGAAAATAAAAGAATCGGCAAAGAGAACGTCATCCTGATTGATCCCGATTCCCGGCTGACCCAGCTCGGCGTGCTGCCGCTGGTTTCCGAGGACCGGTACCTGTATTTCAATTCACATACGACAGAGCCGGAAATGGATGAGGCCTGTATGGCAGAAATCACAAATTACTGGGCCAACTGTGTTTTGGGTGGATCACAGTTCTACACTCCAAGACTTTGGCTGGACAGGAAAATACAGCTCGAGGGAAAGGAAATAGTAGAAAGCTTTCGAAGCAAAGGGGCGGCCTGGATCGTGACTGTAAATTTGGGCGTTGGCGGCAATCAACGAAAACGCGTAGGACGGGAGTTCGAAATTCGACTCATTCTCAGATTACTTCAGGAATCCGATACAGTTGTTCTTCTTGATAAGGGCTTCGGTTTGGAAGAACGCAGTGAATTCGAGGCTATTGCTGCTGCATTAAAGTCTCAGGGAGTTCAAATGGCACAGATGAGAGTGGGCGATTCGACAGACGAGGGCTTTTCACACGGCGTTTTGGGGGTGGAATGTACAATCGGGCAGATGGCCGCTCTTATCAAGGCAGGTGATGAGTATATCGGATACGACTCGGCCTGCCAGCACATTGCCGCGGCCCAGGGCATTCCGACAACTACGGTCTTTGCAGGTACGAACAATCCGGCATTTATTCGTCGCTGGAGTGCCTATGGTGACACACCATGTCACGTTATTCATGCGGGTCTTCAGTCCGACGGCAGGTGTGTGGATGTTGATGACATTGTGGAACGGATTATGCAGGAAAGGATCCGCCGCACGTCAAAGAGGTCTTCAAAACCGCACAGTCCAAGGCCGATTGTGGAGATCCCTTCATCCCGACCGCCTCTAAAACACTCTGTTAAGCCTCCAAAGCAACAGCATTGAGTCAGAGGTGCAAGATATGAAGGTGCTTTTCCTCTATCCTAATGCCGATTCGCAGGTAGGCTTCAACTACGGGGTTTCCCACATTACGGCCGTTCTGAGAAGGGCAGGCCACGACGTGGCTTTCCGGCAGCTATGCGAGGAACTCGCTCCACTTCCCGGCAGAGACGAGTTCATCAAAAACGTGAAGTTGGAAAGGCCGGACTTGCTGGCCTTTTCTGTCGTAACCAACCAATGGGAATATGCAAAGAAGCTTGCCTCATGGATTCGACAGGACCTGTCCCTGACCACTATCTGCGGCGGAGTTCATGCTTTAGTGTCTCCTGAGCAGATACTCGACAGCGGCGTCTTCGATTATATCATGCGGGGAGAATGCGAGGAGGCATTCCTGGAGTTTGTTGAACGCCTGGTTCGGGGACAATCTGTCGATGACGTGAAAAATCTGGGGTATCGAAAGAACGGGAGGATTCATCTCAATCCCGTGCGACCTTTACCGGCTTTGGAACCGCTGCCTTTCAAAGACTATGAAGTGATGGACTTCCAGAAGTTAATCGATGTCAAGAACGGCTGGGTCGGACTGATGGCCTCGCGTGGGTGTCCCTTTTCCTGTACCTACTGTTTCAACCATAAGATGGTCGCGACATATCGGGCCGATTTAAAATGCAGCTTCGCCAAACTAAACTATATTAGGCGTTTTTCCGTTGAACAGATGGCCGAAGAAATCCGCTATCTATTGAAAAATTACGAGAATATCCGGATGTTCATCTTCGACGATGACCTGTTTACATTCGACAAGTCCTACGTAAAGGAATTCTGTGCCGCATACAAGAAGATAACCGACCTTCCATTCGTGGTGAATGCGCACGTTCGTTTTTTCGATCAGGAGTGCGCCAACATCCTCGCTGATGCAAACTGTAGAATTGTTAAGTTCGGCGTAGAATCCGGCAGCGAACGCGTCCGCAAAACAATCCTAAACAGACATATGTCCAATCAAGAGATCATTGAGGCAATTCGGTATGTCCGAGAAGCAGGAATGCACAGCTCCGTGTTTGTCATTATTGGTTTTCCACGCGAGCAGCCAGAAGACGTGTTCGCAACGATACGGCTGCTGGCCCAGGCATCCCCGGGGCGTTTTCGCTGGACGTATTTCTTCCCCTTCCCCGGCACCGAGGCCCACCGAATCAGCCGGGAGAGCGGCTTAATCGACGAAGAGAAGATGAGGACAATGAGTAATTTCACCGACCAGTCATGCCTGGACTTCGGAGGCGAGCAAAATTTATTACTGAGGAAAATTGGCCGTATTATGCCCTGGTTCGTCAACGCATATTCGAATCTTGCCGCCGCTCCAATCTATCAAAGCAAAATTGATGAACTCCTGAGTCTTGATGAACAACAGTGGGAACAAATCGAACCAACTCTATACGAGGAGGACAAACGTCTCTCCGACCAATGCGTCCGCGAAGGTCTGAGCCACTACGCCATTAAATACAACCGCTTCATGGGGGTGATTTCCGACTATTTCCTTCAAGAGGAATAGATTGATACAGCCTCAGTGTGTATTCATATAGGCGGATTTTAAGTAATGGCCTAAAATCAAGAACAAGTCGTTTTGGCCCGTTAGAATCAGTGCAAGAATAAAACTAACGGCCATAGGTCCTGGGTTCGAGTCCCAACACTCTCATTCCATCGAGTCTTTTACCTGCACTTACTTGCCTTATTTTTGGATAGCATCCTACGGATTTGCGACGCCGGGCGAAGGCGTGGCCGCTTTCCAATTGTCTACGTCATTGCCGTAATCGGTAGATACCTTACGCGAAAGCGATTTTCCAAGCCCATCGGCCTCTCTGGGCCATAGGTCGACGGTGCCGGGAACATCCTCCGGATGCAAGCCGTCACTATAAGTCACCCTGTCGATTCTGATATACTGACGCGTGCCAAGCTCATCAATATCGCCGGGCATAGCAATCTGCAACCTCTCGCCGGCGTTGCTTAACCTGCCGCTGTAACCATCGAGAACCTGAACGCCGGGCGGCATACCGCCATATCTTGCTGTAAAGGCTGTCAGGTCCTTGGCCAATATTAGATAACCATAAGCTTTTATTGTCACAACCGGACCGGCCGAGAAGGTATAATCAATACCATCGGTGAACTTCCACGGTGTGGATTTATCATAGCGGTATAACGTCACCATCGCTCCGGTTATGTTGTGCAGCTCGATATATTCCTCATTTTGATTTCCGGTCGGCGGATTGTACATAATCTCGTTGATAACAACGGGGCCGACCCTGGG
>JAOUFU010000297.1 GCA_029858035.1 Phycisphaerae bacterium | reverse complement strand
AGGCGGTGTCGGCTTTGGCAATGTAGCTCATTACGTTGCTTGCCATTGCGCCCGGGGCCGAACCTGTTAGTATCAATCCGACGGCTATTTCGGGCGGAAAGGCGAATAGCTTAGCTAAGAAAAATGCTCCTAAAGGCATGATGCTGAACTGGGCACAGCAACCTATCAGAACGATAGAGGGTTTTTTTGCAATACGCTTGAAATCATTTAGTTGTAGTACCGCGCCGATGCCAAACATTGTGAGGGCAAAGAACCATTCATTGTAGGGCTTTAGAGCGACGAAAGGGGCGGGTAGAAAGTATGCCAATATCCCGAATAGAATCACCCATGCGGCAAAATACTTAGTATAGAAACTTAAAATTTTGGCAAACATAGTGCTTGAGAGTATAAACCTGAGCCTTAGAAGTGACAATTTGTTTCTTTGGAAGGGCTTGCCAGTTGCCAGTCGGCGGTTGCCAGTCAAAGTATTTCGAAATATCGCAGCCTACCCTGTGGAAGTTGCACCGAGCCATTCCGAAGCCTGTCCCGATTTTCGGTACTCACTTGATGCTGCCACCCATTGCGAAAATGAGTAATGATGAGTGATTAATGGGATTGAGAGCTGGTTTTCGGAGCAAATATGCGGTTTTGAGGCCGATGTATTCCTCAAGATTATCGGAATCAAAAAATTGGTCGATTTAGCGGATTTTTTTCTTGACGAGCCACGAATAATTCTCTATCGTATATGAAAGTATGCCGATGATAAATGAGATTGCGGGCTGTCCCGTATTCATCGTGGTAGTTTTTACTACTTCGTAAAGGGGCGCGCAAGATGGGAAAAGTATGTAAGTCTTTTTCCAGACGGCAGTTAAAGTGCAAAGACACTTTTTAGTGTGGGTTTTATATAGCAGAATTCAGATTTGATTCGGCCCCAAAGTGTACTAAAAAGTGAATTTAAGAGTGAAACGAAATGTGCTCGAAAGAAGCATTCGCTTACCAGCGAGATAATGCTGGTATAGAGTATAAAATCAACCAAATGCCTGGGAAGTATCCACACTTCAATGCCCGGAAGCCCGTAGTAAGATCCGTGATTTTGGGCCCTGATAGTTGATTTTAGGCTCAGGCGAAAAGGATTTCGTAATTCACACGCATATCTTTGGCACTTTCCTGCCGGCCTAACCCGTACTCTTTTTTCATTGACGGGTGTTTTTAACTATTTAATAACTACGAGAGAAAGGTAGAGATTATGGATACCGTAGTCATGGGCCTAAGTATAGGATTGCCCACTGTTGGAATATCGATCATTATTGCCTTTGTTCTGGGAATCTGCCTTGCCCTTATCATGAATCAGATGATTTCCCGGGCAAAATCCAAAACCTTCGAGCAAGATTTGCAACGTCAGATTGAAGGTGCCAAGCGAGAAGCAGAGAACATAATTAAGTCTGCCCAGATAGATGCCGCTGCGGAGACGATCAAGAAAAAAGAGCAATTCGCAACCGAGTCGAACAAAATGCGTGCCAAGCTGCACGAGACCGAAATGAGATTGAGCAAACGTGATGATATCCTCGATCGTCAGGCCGAACAGCTCCAGCAGAGTGAGAAGAAACTAAAACAACAGGAAAATGAGGTCGAGAAGAGAATACATAATATTGAGATCAAGGAAAAGCAGATTTCGGTTTTGATGGCACAGCAGAAAAACCAACTGCTAAAGATCACGGCAATGGACATCGAATCGGCGAAAGAGCTGCTGTTAAAACGGCTGGAAGATGAGTGCGAGCATGAGATGTCAGCATTGATTCAACGTAAGCTCGAAGAATGTAACGAGACATCTGTAGAAAAAAGCCGTGAAGTAATCAGCGCCGCCATTCAGCGTTATGCCGCAGAACAGACGTGCGAAGTATCTGTTTCAACCGTGGATATTCCGAATGACGATATGAAGGGCCGAGTTATCGGTAGGGAAGGACGGAATATTCGGGCATTTGAAAAAGCCACGGGTGTAGATGTCATCGTTGATGACACTCCGGGAATGATCGTAGTGAGCGGCTTCGATCCTGTCAGGCGTGAAGTTGCCCGCCTTTCAATGGAACGGCTCATCCAGGACGGACGAATACATCCGTCCAGGATTGAAGAACTCGTCGCCCAGACCAAAAAAGAGGTCAACCTTAAGCTGTTACAGATTGGCAAAGACGCCGCCGTCGAGACTAACGTAAAAGGATTGAGCAACAAAGTACTCAGTTTGATAGGTGCTTTGAGCTTCAGGACCAGTTATGGACAAAATGTGCTTCGCCATAGCGTTGAAGTATCTTATCTGTCACAGGTTATGGCCGATGAGCTTGGCCTTGACGGCTCAATAGCGAGGCGTGCGGGACTATTGCATGACATCGGCAAGGCCATTGACCATGAGGTTGAAGGCAGTCATCCGGTTATAGGCAAAAATTATCTCAAGCGTTTTAACGAGTCGCCAATCGTGCTAAACGCGGTAGAAGGGCATCATGGGGATATTCCAGCGGACAATCCCTATACCCCGCTGGTTGCCGCTGCTGACGCGATTAGCGCATCCCGGCCCGGTGCCAGAAGGGAAACGCTGGAAAGATATATCAAACGATTGGAGAAGCTGGAAGACATAGCCGGCAGCTTCAAGGGAGTTGAGAATGCATATGCAATTCAGGCCGGACGAGAAATACGCGTTATTGTCAATGCAGAGAAAGTGAGTGATGAATCAGCAATGAAAATTGCCCGTGATATTGCCACCAAGATTGAAGGTGAGATGACCTATCCTGGTGAAATCCAGGTGACTTTGCTGCGTGAGGTTCGCTGTATCGAGTACGCCAAGTAACAAATAGCGGATGTAATTTATGAAGCTGAATATACTTTGCGTTGGTGACATAGTGGGTCGTCCCGGGAGGCGTATCATTGCCGACAAGCTAAAGCCGCTGGTTAGAGATCTGGATATCGATTGCGTAATAGTCGACGCTGAAAACGCGGCGGGCGGTTCCGGCCTAACACCACAAATCTACAACAAATTGCTTCGTTATGGCGTCAACCTGGTTACATTAGGTGACCATACCTACCGTAAAAGAGATATAATCAAAACGCTTGAGACATCAGAGAATATCGCCCGTCCTGGTAATTATTCCGAGCCGGCGGCCGGCAGGGGATTTGGAATTTACAAAACCAGTAAAGGACCAACCGTAGCGGTCGTCGTATTGATAGGCCGGCTCTTTATGAAGCCGGCTGACTGTCCGTACAATACTATTGACAGGTTTTTGCCGCAACTGAAGGAGAAGGCCGATATCATAATCGTTGAATTCCACGCCGAAGCCACCAGCGAAAAGATCGCAATGGGCTATCATCTTGACGGTCGCGTTAGCTTATGTTTCGGCACTCATACACACGTTGTAACCGCCGACGAAAGAATCATGCCTAAGGGCACTGCCTATATCACTGATATTGGTATGACAGGTGCGCATGATTCGGTACTCGGGCGAGGGGTTGAAAGCGTCTTGAAGTCGTTTAGGACACAGATGCCGTTTCCGTTTGAGATAGCGACGGGCAATGTGAAAATGAATTCAATACTCGTTACTGTTGACAGCAACACGAAGAAGGCTGAGTGTATCAGGCGGATTGCAATTGGCTCCGACGGCGAAGATACCACGAATTATGACAGTGACGACGGCAGGCCGGAATACTTCAATAACAACTTCTAATGCTTTTTGCCACTGTATATACTGTGCCGACTTAGTTCAATGTTCCAGGATCAAGGCGAGATATATCCACGTCGACACATGCTACCAAGAACCGTACGGCTGATTGCGTGTCATTAGCAAGTCTCTCATATTCACCTGCCAAAGGTCTTTCAATCAATTGCGGCCAGGTTGCAGGCAGGTCCCGACCTACCTGGTCGTAGACCTTCCTAAGTTCCTGAATCGCAACGGCCATCTGAGGGCGGCCGGGTTGAACACTTTTTCGACCATTGGGCTTCATGACGAGCAAAGAAGCCCCAATGAGAACAATCAAAGCCACGCAGGCGGCTGCGGCGGCAATCCACAATTTCATTCCCACTTTGTGTGTTTCTGTCCGTTGGTTGGGTATAGCGTTGAGAATATGTTCGTTCAGACGCCTCGAAGTCCGGGAGTTTGAGATTAACGCCTCACGTGTTAAACGTTCGCCCAGTGATTGACATGTCTTATAAAAATCCCTGCAATCCCTACAGTTACATATATGCTCCCGGATTAAATCCGACGGCTGTTCATCCTTATCGGCCGTGTGTGAAATCATCAATCTAAACAACCAACAGACCATTATGCACCTTCAACTTTCATAAAAGATAATATTTCTTTAGAGGACGAACAGACCCGGACTTCGTTTTCTACATCCACATTCTGTAATCTCTTTGCCAGATTTATCCTGGCCCTGTACAAAAGCACCTTCACATTGACCTGGGATTTTCTTAAAACCATGGCGATTTCCTTTATTGACATATCCTGTCCATATTTCAACCACAGCGCCTGGTACTGATTCATTGACAGTCCCCTGGCCAATGCCCAGAGGCTCTGCTGTGTCTCCTTGTCTACAACCATCTGTTCCGGTTCCGGACCGGAGGATTCAAACCAAGCAACTTTCTGAAAAGAGCGTGACCTGCGGAAATGGCTGTATGCCAAGCGTGCAGCTATTGTAAAAAGCCAGGTCGAGAATTTCCAAGAATCTTTGTAGCGATGAATGTTCTCGTATGCCCTGACAAAGGATTCCTGAACCAGGTCTTCTGCATCGTGGATATTGTTTGTCTTATAGCGAAGGAACTTTAACAGCCTGATACCATAACGTTCGACGAGTTCAGCAAATGCTTCCCGGCATCCCTGCTTTGCCCGTCGAGCCAATTCTTCTGCGCTGAGAGCCCGCAGGGTTTGGCGTTTAGGTAGAGAATCTTTTCCTACTGAGTTTTGCTGTCCTTTTGTTGGTTCTTTTGCCATTGTTCTTTTAGAAACTGTACAACCGATTCAGGCTCGGCCTGGAACACAGCCTGAACCTTACTTTGTTCACAGGATACTGTTATCTTTTTTGCAAGTTCGGACAGCAAGGGCTGCTGTTCATTGGGCAGCGATACGAAGGCGATAATACCATCCAGCATCTTTGTTATAGCCTGTGCGGCCTCTTCCGATTTGGCTATGAGGCCTACATCAATATAAAACTTGCCCTCGTTTTCACCTATTGCAATGCCGAGCTGGTCGGATTGTTTAAGCGCCGCCGCCTGCGGGTCCTCTCCTGCTACCATTTCACCGATACGCATTCCTACAGCCTGGAAAAAGGCCCCTTTTGCATCCAGTGCGGGCTGGTTAAAAATATTACCGGCTGCGTTCTTTGCCGAACCGTTGAGGACATCCACCGCGAGCTTTACTGCCTCCAGGCCCGCTCCCATGATGATGAGATCATTTCGGTAAAAGCACCCGTACATCATTTTATTATTAGGGTCTTTTTGGTTCTCGTCCAACCACTGATGCAGCACTATTTTGCCATACTTAATATCTTTATATTCAGGATTCATGCGTAAAAGGGACAAAATCTTTTCCTTATCGAAGATGCCATCAATCAGGACTACAGCCTTTTCGCGGTCTTTGCCGTTTCCGTAAACCGTGACATCCCTGACATCGTCGATCGGATGGAAAGAAAAAATCTGGGCAAAATTTGTCAGATTCTCCTCAAGCCCCAGATTGACCATCTCTGTTCGTATAAGCTGGCCGGTCTGTGTTTTCCTGAACTGCTGCTGGTTGGCGTGAACCACCCAGTTTGCACTTCCGCTCACCTGACTCATA
>JAOUFU010000296.1 GCA_029858035.1 Phycisphaerae bacterium | reverse complement strand
ACGCCTTCGTTTTGGCCTTGAAGCAACCTTTGCCGCCGTTTTCCTGGCTACCCCGCGCGCGTGAACTTTCGTGGGGAAATAACCCATATTTCGTATCTTGCTTACTGCTTCTTTCTGACTCAGGGCCTCTATTTCATTCTTTATTGCCACGCCCTGAGAGTCCAGCGCTTCATATTTGAAAACAGGCATTCCGAACACCTCCTTTAGAATGTAAAACGACAAAAGAAACGTAACTGGTTATTGACAGCCATTTTCTATTCCGATAAAGCACACAGGTCCTTGTTGTTTTCTAATCTGTTACCTTTCCGTAGATGTTTCTTTCACAATCTCGTCGATAGTAGTAATCCCATCGTACATCGCAACCAGGCCGTTATCACGCAACAGTCTCATACCGGCCTTTTGGCCCGCTGCACGCAACACATTTGTCGAAGCTTGATTCATTATCAGGTCACGTATTTCATCATTGAATGTCATAATCTCAAAAATACCTGTTCGCCCTCTATAACCGGTATTATTACACTTGTTGCAGCCTCTGCCATAATAAAACTTTTTGCCCTTGATATCATCCGGCGTAAGTGACAATTCCGACAGTTGACCCTCAGTTGGTTCGAATGGTGTTTTGCATTTTTCACATATTTTTCTGACTAACCGCTGAGCAACAATACCTTCGATCGTAGCGGTAAGAAGAAACGGCTCTACCCCCAAATCCAGGAGTCGTGCTATCGAACTCGGGGCATCGTTCGTGTGCAGTGTGGTGAACACAACATGGCCGGTCAATGATGCCTGGGCTGCTATTTCCGCTGTTTCAAGGTCACGAATTTCACCGACTAATATAATATCGGGGTCCTGACGCAGTATGCTCCTAAGGCACCTTGCGAACGTCAGTCCGATATCCGGCTTCATCTGGACCTGAATCAAACCATCAATGTCATATTCCACGGGATCTTCAGTAGTGATTAGTTTTGTTTCAACGGTATTAAGCTCATTCATGGCCGAATATAGGGTAGTAGTCTTACCACATCCCGTGGGGCCGGTAACAATGATAATACCGTTGGGTTTGTGAATAAGCTGACGGACTAATTCACGATCCTGCTGCCTCAAACCCAGCTTTTCCAAATCAAAACTGACCTGACTTCTGTCCAGAACACGCAGCACTAC
The DNA here is from genome assembly GCA_029858035.1 of Phycisphaerae bacterium. GTDB lineage: Bacteria > Planctomycetota > Phycisphaerae > Sedimentisphaerales > Anaerobacaceae > CS2-K091. The sequence continues at coordinate 4,642 of JAOUFU010000296.1, read as the reverse complement.
ACTTTCACCGAACATTGTAGGCAAAACACTAACACGCAAATCAACCGGCTTGCCCTGGACCGTCAGTGAGATTCGGCCGTCTTGTGGCAAACGCCTCTCAGCAATATCCAGGTTGGCCATAACTTTTATACGTGAGCTAAGCGCCGCTGCGATGTACTTCGGCGGCGGTACCATTTCATAAAGAACGCCGTCAATGCGATAACGCATCTTGTACTCATTTTCAAACGGCTCAAAATGGATATCCGACGCCTTATCGCGAATTGCCTGCAGAAGAACAAGGTTCAGGAGTTTTTTGACAGGATTCGACTCGGAAAGCTCCTTTAATTCATCCAGGTCTATACTCTGGTTCCTGCCGTCAAATTCCGCAAGGAAAGTGTCTCCTTGTATTTCGCTTATCAACTCGTTGATATTTTCATCGCTTTGCGTCTCATAATACTTATTCAGAGCATCTTCCACTGCTTTAGAATCGGTTACCTTCGCTGTAACTTTAAAACCCATCAGCGTGCTCAAGTCATCGGTTGCTCTGAAATTGTCAGGATTGTCAAGAACGATTGTCAATTCGTTGCGATCTTGATTATAGTGAATCGGCACAATATGATATGTCTTTGCCATTTGGGTCGGCACCTTCTCAACTACATCAAGAGGAATATCAATTTCGCCGAGGTTTACATATTCCATACCACGCTGGGCTGCAAGGGCAATTTGCAGTTGCTTTTCATCAATCAAGCCAAGTTCAAGAAATATCTGGCCTATTTGTACAACCCCTTTCCGCTGTTTCTGGATTTTCAGGCATTCATGTACCTTTTCTCTGGTTAGAACGCCCATTTTTATGAGTATTCTTCCGAGCGTTCTACTTCTTAATTGCTCTATGGGAGGGAGTTTTTGCGATGTTTCGATTTTTGCCATCTCAGTTTTGCCCTATAATCAGTCTAATTCCAGGTTTCCTCTATTATATAACATTAAAGTCTTCTTTACAAATAAATTACGCATTAGACATCTGGTTATTAGGACTAACCTGCTCTACGTCCTCATATTCCAGTTTTACTATATTAACTGTATATTTTGCCCTGATTCTGTCAAAATACGGCTATTTACCTCAATTTTTCTCAACTGTACCGCACTAAGAAACCATAATGTCGAACTCGCTGCCTTAAAATCGAGATATAAAAAAAATACCAGCCAAGTCTGTTTTTCTGGCTGGTATTCTGAAAAATCCGGTTTGCAAACAGGTAATCAGGCCCGAAAGACTGGGCCGATGTCCTCCATTTCCTTGGCTGCAGCTTTTCTCTTTTCCTTCGACTTTAAGGTCTTGAGTTTGGCGGTAGCTTTATCTTGCAACATGCCTGGCTGGCGGCTCTTATCCAGCATTTCCTCCTGAGTAATCTTGCCGGCATCATAAAACTGCCAGAGGTGCTCATCGAGAAGCTGCATTCCTAATCTTTTGCCAGTTTGAATGCTTGAATCGATTCGATACGTTTTGTTCTCGCGGATAAGATTGGCGATAGCAGGAGTTACAACCATAAACTCATAAGCGGCAATTCTTCCTTTGCCGGCCGCTAATGGACAAAGGGCTTGACTGAGGACGGCTATCAAATTGCTGCTGAGCTGAATGCGAATTTGCTCCTGCTGGTTTACAGGGAAAACGTCAATAATTCGCGTAATTGTGCCTGCGGCGCTTGTGGTATGCAAGGTACTAAAGACAAGGTGGCCGGTTTCAGCAGCTCTAATAGCCGATTCGATGGTTTCCAGGTCCCGCAATTCACCTACGAGAATCACATCAGGGTCCATTCTTAAAACTCGTCTTAGCGCCTCTCCGAAGCTCGGAACATCAACACCGACTTCCCGTTGATTAATAATGGATTTTTTGTGCGAGTGATAATATTCTATCGGCTCTTCAACGGTTATTATGTGGCGGTCAAAGTTTTCGTTAATATAGTTTACCATGCAAGCCAGGGTAGTGGTTTTACCGCTTCCCGTCGGTCCTGTAACCAAAAACATTCCTCTCGGCCTGCGGCACAATGCGGCACAAATCTCGGGCAAGCCTATTTCGTCAAAAGACATGATTTTCGTTGGGATAAGACGCAGGACCAGTGAAGTATTTCCTTTTTGTTTGAAAATCGAGACACGAAATCTTGCTTCATCACCAAAGGCAAAACCAAAATCGGTTCCACCTTCCTCCTGAAGTTCCTGTTGATTTCGGTCAGGAGTGATGCTTTTCATTAAGGCTACAGTATCGTCCGGTCCAAGCACCTTGGTTTCCAGCGACCTGAGTCGGCCGTCGATTCTTAATACAGGGGATCGACCAACTGTCAGATGTATATCTGAGCCTCCCATTGTGACACAGGCCTGCAGTAACCTGTCCATATTAACCGTTGCCATTCCAGAATCCTTAAGCACTATTTTGTCTAATCTACTACAACACCCTCTACCTGCGCTATTCTCGCTACTTCCTCCGGTGTTGTTATTCCTCTAAATATTTTGATCTTGCCGTCCTCCATCAGCGTTCTCATTCCACTGGCTTTCGCCGCCTTTTTCAATTCAGTTGAAGGTGCTTTTGTAAAAGCCAACTCTCTCAACTCGTTGTTCATTTCCGCCATCTCAAATATAGCGATTCGGCCTTTGAAGCCGGTGTCCTGGCACTGGGAACATCCCATCCCCTTGTAGATGGGTTGTTTTTCGATATCTTCCGGACTAATGTTGAGCAATCGCAAATGGCGCATGTTCGGATTTTCATCAATTACTTTGCATTTATCGCAAATGACTCTTACAAGTCTCTGGGCCATAATCGCCTGTATTGCGCTGGCCACGAGGAACGGCTTAACACCCATATCTATGAGACGCGTTATTGCGCTTGCCGCGTCATTGGTGTGCAGCGTACTGAAAACCAGGTGCCCCGTGAGCGCCGCCTGAATTGCAATATCAGCAACAACGCCGTCTCGAATTTCGCCGACGAGTATGATGTTTGGAGCTTGACGCAGCATTGCCCGAAGAATCATTTCAAATGATAAATCGATTTCTTCTTTTACCTGTACCTGATTCATCCCGTCGAAGTTGTATTCCACAGGGTCCTCAGCCGTAATGATTTTCGTGTCCGACTTGTTTAGTACCTGCAATGCTGCATACAGCGTTGTGGTCTTACCGCTGCCGGTCGGGCCTGTAACCAAAAAGATGCCGTTAGGCCTTTTGATTATACGCTGAAATCGCTCATAATCATCCTGTTCAAAACCCAGTGCCTGCAGACCAATGTTGACCGCATCAGGACGCAAAATTCGCAACACTATACTTTCTCCATGGTAGCCTGGCAGAGCTGAAACACGAAAGTCGATGTCCTGGCCTCCAATTGTACGCTTAATTCTGCCGTCCTGAGGCAATCTTTTTTCGGCAATATCCATTCCGGACAAAATTTTAAAACGTGTGCTTAACGGGGCCTGCATATTCTTGGGGATGTTGTCTTTTTCAAGGCAGACTCCGTCGACACGGTATCGAACGCGTACCCTGTCGGTCATTGGTTCGATATGGATGTCGCTGGCCCGCATATAGTAGGCACTATCTATTATGAGATTCACAAGCCTGACAATCGGACCGTCGTCAATACCGCCTGTGGCTTCGGCACGAAGGGCTGCCGCTTGTAACTCCTGACTGGCCTCGGCAAGTTCAGCCGCAGTCGCATCAATGCTATGTTTGAGCTTGTCATCCTCTTCTTTTTTTCGCGAGTCGAAAGATTCTTGAATGTAGGAGCGAATTTTCGAAGCGATTGCAAGGTGGCAGTCCAATTCGGTATTCAAGCGAAACCGAACGGTATCCATCGCGTCTAAATCCAATGGATCGCTGATAATCAGATGTAACTTGCCATTATTCATGGCAAGAGGAAGGACATTGTGCCTTTTTATTACGTCTTCTGGTACAAGCTTTAATACATCAGGCGGGATAGTGGTCTTGTCCAGGTTGACGTATTCTAATCCAAATTGCTTCGCGATTGCCTTGGTTAGAGTTTCTTCGTCGAGCAGGCCCGATTCGAGCAATATCTGGCCGAGCCGTTTATGATTGGTTTTTGAGGTCTTAATGGCTTTGATTAGTGCCTCTTTTTCTACCAACCCGGCTTTGTAGAGGATTTCACCTAAATGTCTACGTTTTTTTGCCACGTGTGCCCTATACTTAATATCAAAACAGACCCTGCAGGCTTTATTTTATCATTATTAAACCACTTTGTCAAGCCCACATTTTACATTTTAGCCGGACCATGTTTACTGCCGTTTGTGCTGTTCGAAGTCGTATGGAATCTCTGTCGTGATGAAAAATAAAACGTTTAGTTTCACACCCATTATCGGAATCAACGCTAATAAATACGAGGCCTATGGGTTTTTGTTCGCCTGCACCGCTTGGGCCGGCTATGCCGGTTACACCGATTGCGAAAGTCGTCCCGGCATTTTTTCTTGCGCCTTGCGCCATAGCCTCAGACACCTGTTCGCTGACAGCGCCGTGTTGTTCAATCAGATGGGCAGATACGCCAAGTTCGCTTGTTTTAGCGTCGTTGCTGTAAGTAACCCAGCCGTGTGTGAAATATCTGCTGGCTCCGGGGATGTCGGTCAGCAGTTTGGCTATGCAGCCGCCCGTGCATGATTCAGCTATAGCGATTGTCTGT
>JAOUFU010000295.1 GCA_029858035.1 Phycisphaerae bacterium | reverse complement strand
ATTGTCCAGCCCTAAAACGGCCCCGATTGGTATGCCGAAGCCAACGTGTATATCAGCAGTGGCAAGGACTTTCCTGGCCGGGGGCAAAGAAGCGGCATCACAAAGCTGGCGGACAGCTTCGGGTTCAAGATTTATTGCTTCTGAGGCAAAAATGGTGGCATCAGTAACCATTTGGCCGCAGCGTCCCATATACAGGCGAAGAGGATCTTTGCGCACAAGTTTTGGAGAGTATTCTGACACGAATAAATCCTTAAAAAACGCTTATCGGTTCTGTAGACACCAATATACCGGCTTTTACCATCTATAGATAGAGACTTTTGCGAAAAAGCTTAAGAAAAACCACTTATTGGACGAGTGTAGAATAGATTTGGCTTATGGATGGATATTAGGTAGGACATAGATTTAGCTTGACCTGAGACGATTATAAAGGTATGCTTAATAATAGTAAGCGGATGTATAAGATGGGGATTAAATTGTTTTTGAGGGTGCCAATAAAATGAAGGCAAAATGGGTGATTTTAGCTGTTTCAGCGGCATTTTTCGCGTTAGTTGTGCATTCAGATTCCGAAGCCGTCAATATCAGGGATATTGACACTGTACGGAATAAGCCGGTGCTTGATAACAAAGATCTGCAGATTATTGACGTTTTTATGGACGAGGCGGTGCGAGAATTGGTGGGCACCAGGGATTTTGCCTCTATAGCACAGGCCCGCTCCATCATCTTGACACGCAGAACCAGCAGAAAGAGCAGTGCTCAGGCCCAATACGCAGAGCAGTTTTCTGAGTCGGCTCATAAATACATTTCTTCAGGCCTTAAGCAGGCTGAAAAGTTAACGCCAAAAGATCGCAGATTCAAAATGGTTCTTAATCTTTTGATTCTGATAGATGGGCTGGAAGATGTGCGGTTGGCAAACCTGGCTATGGGATTGCTGAAAGATGAGAGTAAAGTCATCCGGTACTGGGCGGTTCATTCTGTAACTTCTCCCGGCTTCACAAATCAGTTAAATTCTACAATGGCAGTCAATTCTCAGTTGGCACGCAGCATTGTAGAGCAACTTCAAATGCAGTTGGGGCTTTCCGGTCCTGAAACATTAGCTTTGATGGCTGAATTTGCGGCTGAGGTTAGCATCCCGCAGGGCGAAGATTTATTAGGCCGGATAGCTGAAATGCGAATTAAAAAGTATGCGGACTGGACAGTGGATTATGAACCTTTGGACGGTGTCATCTTGGAACTACTCTACAAAAAGATATTTTCTGGCGCGGTGAACAAGCCCGCTGTTGCCCGCCGTTTTGGACAATTGTATTCTCACGTGATTCAAAGATATGTTAAGGGTCGGGACATCCTAAATGCCGACCAGAAGCATCAACTGGCCTCGGTATTGGTTGAAACCGAGAAATCATGTATTACTAAACTTTTGGGGGCCCCACAAACAGTAATAAAGGTAGCGGTTGAACGGAACGATTATACACGTCTTTTGCTGGAGCACAGTAGAATACTCGGAGACGCAACAAAAGCCGGTCAATTGCCCCAGAAGTTGAACTTTGACTACGGCACGAATCCGAACGGCACTGCACGCACCGCACCGCTTGCTTTGCCGGAACCACCGCAAAAATCGACTCCTGGTAATTGATTGTTGACAAATGTGCAAACATGAGCGAGAATCCAGATGGAATTGTTAAACTTGAGATGATTAGTTGAACTTTTGTTTTTGATAATGGAGATGCATCGATCGCCATGGAAGAAATAGTTGACGTCAAAATAACCAGTGAGGATAGTGTTGCAGTAGTGGCTTTCAAGACTGCTTCGATAAGCGATGTAGAAGGGATTGCCACTGCTTCTAAACATATCAAAGATTTTGTGGATGAGAATCATCCGATCAGACTAATATTTGATTTTAGGGGAGTAAAATTTTTCTCCTCATTAGTACTGGGGGTACTTTTGGAGATCCGGTCTAAACTGGCGTCGTATAACGGGGAAGTTGCTATCAGTGCGATAAATCCACAATTGCACAAGGTCTTCAAAATAACCAATCTTGATAAGATTTTCACATTTTTCCCAGATAAGGAAGCCGCTGCCAGAGCGGTTAGCTATTAATTATAATGTGCAAACTGGAAAGATTGACCGTTTCTACTGTAATGGATTGTGAGATAATTACTTGAAAGGCTGAAGGTATGTATGTTACGCTGCAATTTTCCATATTTATGGTTAATAAGCCGGGTGTGCTGGCCCAGGTACTCGGCGAATTTGCGAGAGCTAAGATTAATGTCACAGCGATGACGATGATGGACTCTGTAGAACACGGTGTTTTGAGGGTAGTTGTCGCTGCTCCGGAAAGAGCAAAAGAAGTGCTGTCAAAACTAAATATGCCCTATAACCAAACAGAGGTATTGTGTGTGACGCTGGACAATAAGGCCGGTGCGCTCGCAGCAGTAGCGGAAAAATTGGCTAAGAACCACATCAATATTTCGTATGCATACTGCACTGCGGGCGCGAAAGGCGGCCGGACGACCGGCGTTTTGAAGATCGCCGACGTCAAAAAAGCAATGAGGCTTCTGCAGCAAAATCATAAGAAGAACAGCAAATCACAACCGGTAGTCAGACGCTCTCGGTCTTCGAGAAAATAGTTATTACATATAAGGGCCGCATACACTATGGGGGCAAATCGCAGTTAAAAGCCAGGATGTAATTGCCACTTTGCCGGCAGCATTTGTTTTGAAACCACCGGATGAAATCCGAGGACCTAAAAATCCCGACCATTTCGCTGTTCAAATTGGATTCAAAAAGGTATTTATTTGGTCAATTGTTCCAGGATGAGTGGTTTTCTATAAAAACATTTGACATAAATGCTAATGGACTGGTATATTGCCGTTTGTGATTGAGATGATGGGGCCGTAGCTCAATTGGTTAGAGCGTCGGACTGTCGATCCGAAGGTTGAGGGTTCGAGTCCCTTCGGCCTCGCTTAATAAAGCTCTGTAAGCAAAGAACTTACAGAGCTTTTTTTTTGGAAAAATTGCCAAAAATGGTGTGCGCACCTGTCCTATGCAAAAATTGGAATGAAGGCAAAAACGTTTGGGGCGCGAGTTTTTGAATATGGAATATAGCTCACTGAAGACTGAATATCCACAGTTTCAGGAAGAGTGATTCCCGGCAAAGTCAGAGCATTGACAAACATGTCGCTATCGGCGCATATCTTATCTTCCTTGCTTAGCAACCAGTTCAAAGATGACCTTGGCAGGAATTTCCAACGTTGATTTTTCCGAATATTCCTATAGAACTAATGCTTAATCGTTATTCAGGGAGTTTACATAAGTCGTTAAAATTGAACAAGCTCGAATTTTCGAGTATGACAACGACAAATAATAGAGTCGATGACCTTATTATACGCATACGAATGATACATGGATACTCGGTAGCCTTTGGGCCGGCCTAAGATGGTAACGCAATGGACACTGCCACAGATCTGTATGATTTATTTATGGCCCATCGCTGCTATTGGTCTGGTTTTATCGATAGTGACGTTGTTCATCGAGCGGAACATTTATTACCGAGCGCTGCCGTGGGCGGTTATACTGTTTGGGATTTTACTATATGTAGTGTGCTGCGCTTCACGAAGTATGCGGTGGGAATCAAGCAAATCGAACGTCCCGGAGGGAATTTTGAGCCGCATCAACGTGGACAGTTAATTTCTCAGCAAGTCCGAGCTTGCCTCTCGATATAAATGGATTATACTTTATACAGGAACGGCCAGCGTATAAATAAGCTGTTATGTCATTTAAAATATGATTGATGACACACGAACAACTAAACATTTTTGCCAACACACAGGCACCGGCGAAATCTTCGTTGTCGAATTGACGTGGAACCGTATCGTGGTCGGCAGCTACGGGCCGGTGCCGGCAGATGATTTGAGACCCCCGGAAAGCTACATCTGCACGACTAAGATAAACGCCTGGCTTGAAATCCAAAAAGAAATGTTGATTATGATTTGATGCGCCTTTTGCGTAACACCACCGCGCCTAAGACGAGAATTAAGAGCGTGGCAGGTTCTGGAACAGGTAATATATTAGTTTCTATATTATTGGCGGTAATACTCACAACCATATCGTTGTAGTCCTGGTCGGAAATCGGAGATATTAAATCCTCAAAAGCAACCACTAAATCGGGATTACCGGTAATATCCAAAATGTAGCTGGTATCGAAGAGTAAGGCCTTCCTGAGGCCCTCATCATCACCCATATTTAACGCCGGGGCTGAATAGAACAGACCGCCTTCTGACCGGGCACTGCTATCCAAGTAAAAACCAAACGTCGAACCAATAGAGACCTTATTTGCCGCATCTATCCAAGCTTGATTATTATCAAAGTCGAACGTTACGGTTATAGATGCACCGGGGCTATCACCTCCTGCAAAAAGTTCCAGCTTCACAACCGGGTTCGAATAGTCAAATATTCCAAATGTATTTGAGCTGGCAAAACCGGCCTCTTCAATAAGAATCGATGCAACCAAACTGGCCTCACCTTCATCAAGACTCACATAACTTTGACCTGAATCGACTATACCATTCAGTGCTGGATTTCTTAAAATTTGGCCCAGTTGAAGAGCTGCGAATGTATCAGTTGCAAGCGCCGCAAGTGTTAGTACGCCGATTGTTATACTAATCTTATTGATTTTCATATCGGTTGTTTTCCTCAAGTAATGTCATGAGATCGGAGTTTTCCCGGCGTGTAGCCTCCAAATCAAAAACCTGATACTTGATGGCAGCTCTGAGATCGTCTAAAGACTTTTGTAAATGACTCAAACTCTCTATGAGCCGGCCGTGGCCGTTATCAGCGCAATTAGCCAACAAACTAAGTTCTATTCTTAAATGCAAAGAGATGGCGTCAATTTTTTTCACCGCATCAGTACAATTGTTTTCAAGGATAGAGTCGTCCATTGTTATTTCCCCCGTTTGCTTATACTCTCTGTGTTTTGTTAAATGAGTTTAATGCCCCCATAAACCCCCATTTCCGAACTGTTGGTATAATTATAGCACAAAGGCCTTATCAGTTCAATAGAATAGCTGCACTATGGATATTAAACATCCAATTAGGAGGATTTTGGGAAGATGGCACGGATTTTATAGGTCTACATCAGAAAATAATTCTCATGTAAACTAAAGACTCTGACAGCATGTCCGCCTAATACCGCCGCACCAATGCTCAATTAGCAACGTCCTGATATAGCTCTTGGATTTCGTGAGCAGATAAACTCTTATCGCAGACCTGCACATCACCCATAAGGCCGTGGAATGACTGCCTGGAGGAACCGCCGTTATTGCCGATGTCTGCCGTTGAAATGGCGGTTCTGAGGATTGCGCAGATTAACATGATTGAGAAATGAAATTTTTTAAATTTTAAAAATTGGGGGGAAATTCAGTTTTTTTTGGTTCTTCTCGTGGGGATGTTTGTTTTTGTTCTATAAATAGATGTTGATTGGCAACATGGGAGATATGGGTAAAAGGGGCAAGAATAAAATGGTGCAAAAACTTGCAAAAGTATAACGGAAAGTTGACAAAAGTAGTCAAAAAGCGCGCACTTTTTGTGCAAAATGTTGCAGAAATTTTACATTTTTGTATTTTAACATTATGTTAAACTGCGCAGGATGGGAAAGCGTTGCGCAGAGTTCATTGTTTCCTTCGACTACGCTCAGGACAGGCTCCGTAGTTCGTGGATCGTGGATCGTTGCTTGTGATTTATGGTTTGATTCCGGATGCTTCCGCCTTCGCTGAAGCTACGGCGGACAAGCGATAATGGATCCGCCAGCG
>JAOUFU010000294.1 GCA_029858035.1 Phycisphaerae bacterium | reverse complement strand
CTCGCCTCTTCACCGCGCCGGTCCCGCCTCACGAGCGCATAACAGGTATCATCTGCATCAAACCGCAGTGTCACTTCGGTCGGATACCCCGTCCCATACAGCTTGTCCACGTGAGATTGATAGTTCACTCCGTCGCTGCTCACAAGTAATTCGAGGTAGGGCATCCTTTCACCGGCTGCGTAGGAAACCCCGTATGCCTTTCCTTTATGCCATGTGACACACCACAACCACCGACCCGGCTTAACAACGATTCTCGGCTCAGTCCATTGCCCGCCGTCTTTCGAAAAACACGCGAAAGTGCCGGTTGGCGCGCTTTGATTGTCCTGCTTGCGCGGGGCCGCACCACCCAAAAGCATCAACCTGTCATCCGGCGTTACGGACAAATGTGCATCACGCAGGTCATAGCCTTCCAGCGTAATAAGAGCCGCCGGCTCCCAGGCGCTTCCATCTTGAGATTGGAGTATCCTTATCTTACCGTCGGTTGAGACGTGCCCCCTGCCCTCGCGGAACGCGCAGTAAAACCGTTCGTTCCATCGCGCTAAATCAGTAAAAGCACTGTGCGGCGCCTTGTCCCAAATCTTCTTGAACTCAATCACTTCCACTGTAATGGGAACGGCTCCGAAAGCAGATGATGCCCCCATTAAAAACAAAACAATCAAAAAATTCCACTTCCTGTTCATTTATAATCCTTTGTGCTCATCAAGCCTTATCTATTTATTAGGATTTCCATCTCGCAATCCCGGTTCGTTGAATGGTTGCTACCTGAAAATTCCTCACCGCCCCATTATTCGTTTCTGTTTCGCTCATCAATATCCCTCACTGTAAATGTCCGCTGCCCTTAGTTCTACCAGCGCGATGGACCATTGAATCCGGCATAATGACAAAGCTTCAAAACAAGCCTAAAAAGAGCTTGACCCGGCTGCCTATGACCCTTACTATATTGTCCAATCGATATTATGTCAAAAACAATTAAGGAGTTGCAATGGCTTCTATCTTTATAATGACAGGAAACCAAAAAGGCAGCTATTACCCACTCGGTCAGCGAACGAGCGTAATTGGCCGGGATGAAGCCCTTCTAATCCAGATTCTTGATGAGCACGTCTCCCGAAAGCACATGCAGATTCACTTTGACCCGAACGAGAAACGGTATCATGCATTCGACATGAAGAGCAAGCACGGCGTGTTCGTAAATGGCAAAAAAACCTCCGGCGAAATCCCCCTGGCAGACGGCGACCAGATTCTTATAGGCCAAACCACTCTCTTATTCTCTGAAAAAGACTTCGACGACCACGAAAGTGCGCTGTCCCACTTCAAGAAAGTCGGTGAACGGATGCGCCCTACAGTTATTGATTGAGTTGCTGCAACCGTTCCCTGCTATACGCCTTTAACCCGCATCCGGAGCGCGAATAGTGACTCCTGCGCCGTGATGAACAGTGTCTTCCTGTCCCTGCCGCCGAAACACACGTTCGCCGTCCACCCCGCATCAATATCAATGTGTTCTATTCTTTCACCAGCCGAATTAAAGACCGTAACGCCTTTACCCGTCAGGTAAATATTGCCCTCATTGTCAATGGTCATTCCATCCGAACCCATCGAGCAAAAAAGCTGCTTGCCGGACAGTGTCGCGTCTTCGTTGATATTGTATCGATAAGTCTTATTTGCGCCGATGTCGGCGATATACAAATGTTTACCATCGGGTGTGCCGATGATGCCGTTGGGCTGGACCAGGTCGTCGGCTACACGGATCAGTTCTTGTCTGTCAGGCGAGAGGTAATAGACGTGCTGGCCGTCCTGCTCCATCGGGCCGCGAGTCCAGTAAGGTCTCTTATAGAACGGATCGGTGAAGTAAACCCCGTTCTTTCGATCGAGCCACAGGTCGTTCGGACCGTTGAGTTTCTTGCCTTTGTAATTCTTGACGAGTCTGGCATGATGGCCTTCTCTATCGAAGAACCACAACTCGTTGTTCTCATCGGCGCAGGCGAACAAGTAGCCGGATGAATCGAAAAACAGGCCGTTGGATCGGCCGCAGGGCTGAACGAAGACCGACAGCTTGCTGTCAACGGACCATTTGCATATCCGGTCGTTGGGCTGATCGGTGAAGAATACGTTTCCCTCAGCATCGACGGCGGGGCCTTCGGTAAACTTAAATCCGCCGGCAAGTTTCTCAACCTTCGCACCCGCGGCTATAATCCCCTGTTTTTTAGCTTCTCCTGTCGGCGTTATTGCAACCAACTCAATACCCTTATCCCTCGCTAAATTTCGGGAATACTTCTTGTCTCTCGGATTGTTCCAGTGCTCGTGAACACCGAGACTGGCAAGCCTTTTGACGTTGCCGGAATGATCAGGGTCGTAATATGTACCCGAAGGAGGTTTGTCCGCCAGCGCCGCTTCGTGCAGATAATCGTCAACACCACCTTTGCGAGGGTGCTCCTCGTATTCTTCATGGAGAAAATCAAAGCCGACCGAATCAATTGCCACCGGGTCCTGCGATGCCAGAAGACTCGAAGTCCAGTCCCCGTTGAAAGGATACGACTTCCATCTCCTCGGCCCTTTATCCATATCGACAGGGTGTATTCCGCAATACAGTCCGTCAATAAGGTAAAGCACCGTCTTGCCCCCGATATGCGAGTGACCCATCAGGTCCACCAGGGGACGATATATTCCCTCCTCCTTGGCAAAAGCGTTTTTATGCATATCAAAATAGCCCTTCTCGGCAGGCCACCTTACTAACGAGCCGTAATGGTTCTTGGCGCAGAGCGTCACTCCGGAACCGGTGTGTGCCTTGAGGTTCGCAAAGTTAATGATGTAGTCGGCCTCGGCAAAACAAGCCGGCGCATAGTCCTGTTTGTTTCCTTCCGGCTTACTGCTCCAGTACAGCGGAACAGAAGATTGTTCAGATTTGATTCGCCCGAACTTGCCCGCATGGTCGATACACCGCAGGTTCGGAAACTCTTTCCGGAACATATCGTAGTACTCATTCGAAAAATACGCCAGACTGTCAAATATCGCAATGTCGGATTCTTTAACGCCGACCGTGTTCACAAGCTGTCGCAGCAGCGCAATCAGCATCTGCGGCGACGTATTCATATAATCATTTTTGGTCTCCAGATTGTAATTGTCGGCATTCACTCCTCCATGGGTCCAGATAAAGCCCACGAAGTTTACCTTGATAACAATCTTCTCGCCCTTCTTATACCCTGCTTCCCCTTTACCGTGTTTCTTATTAAAGTACTTAAACAGCTTCTCCCACGCCCCCGCATCACTATCGGCGCCGGTCAGCTCATGGATCGAAAGCGAAATCATTTCGCTCACACGCGGCAAACTTGTATGGCTGCTTTCCCACGGGTGTCCGTCCCCAGGTCCCTCCCAGTCGGTCGCCTCAGGGTCGTGCACCCATACAACTCGGCCGGGATAAATCCCCTGGGCTACTCCCATCGGTTCATTCGCCGTGTGCGGCTCAGCCAAAGCCCGTTCTTCGCTTACGGTGCTCACAACCAGCCACAAAGCTCCAACACTCATAGCAAGGCAAAACAACCCTATTACGTATCGCCTCCGTGCAAAGCTGACCTTCGCCTTTCTAAACGCAACAGCCCACGCACCAAGCCCCAATATCCACGCCACAAATCCCGAGGCCAATGGAAACGCTACCCGCTGGCACGGATACGTCGCCCGCGATGGCTTAGGCACCACCCGAATCAAAAACCATACCAGCGATACCAGCCCCGCAATGGGAAATACCCACTTCAACCAGCCATATTTTCTCTCTCGCCTATCAGACTTACCCGCCTTAGCACAATCTAAATGTCCGTGTTTATCTTTCAATAATCGCATTTTCGAATCTCCAAAATTAATAAACAGCAACCTGCTTTAGTATGACAATCTAAGATATACCCATTCACTCCTGAAATCCAAACTCAAATCACCAATAGAATAACCAAAAACCACCCTCTCCGTCAAGCCAAATCACCGGTCAAAATCCGGCTGCCAAATTTCCTGTTGATATCAGCATAATAGCACTATAAAATCTATATAAAGGTGTTGTATATTATTATGTCAGGCAGGAGAAACAAAATGAAACGGTTTAAAGCAATACTGATTTCAGTCCTTGTGTTTACCTGTGTAGTGTCCTGTGCTAAAGCAGATGAACCGGCTGACGAGTGTTTCTCTGAATTGCCTTTTGGCTGTTTTATTACCAAGTCATTCGTAGCCCCGCGGGACCAGACGGCAGCCATTGGGAAAAGGCTTGGAGCATCTATCGATAAGTTGTCCAACACATACCTGACCGTGCATGGGTCACCTATTCAGGTAAACATCCTTGATGCGGCAACGGAAACAGACGCCGCAAAACTTTATACCATCATTTCAAACATGAAAGGACATCCCGCCTTCTGCCTCAGAATCGGAAAAAGGGTCGTTGAATTCGTAGGCAATGACCCCGCCCTGGCCACCAAGACCTCATACGAGCTTGGCTTTCTCAAAAAGCCCGGCCGGATTCGCTATCGCATTACGGCACAGATTTCCACGATTGACAAAGCCGACTACATGTCATTCAACACACTGTTTAATATGTTCCTGGCGACTGATTCCAAGAATCCGGGCAAAGAGATCCTGTCTGAAATAACAAGGCTTTCAAAGGGTTTTCAATTTGGCACTTCTCTAACCATGCGCTCCCCTGACCTTGGCAAATCGAACGCGGTCTATGAATTCACCCCTGCTCCGCATTTAAAAAAAACTGCCGGGGACGATATTGTGATTTATCTTTTTAAAAGTCCACCAAAGATGATGGGCGTCCCTTACGTCACCACCGCAATCGAGATAACAACCGATGAAACCGGCTTCGTGCCGACAACGCGAAAAACCGACCAGGCGCTGCTTTCATCAACGGAATTCTGGCCTTCCAACGACCCGGAAATCACCGCTCTTGCCGCAAAGATAACAACAGGCAAACGCACGACCGAAGATAAGGTCCGGGCCATTCTCGAATGGCTGGCGCCTGATAAAAACATCACGTTTGGCGGGCCCGTCACCGGTTCACGATGGGGCGTGAAGAAGGTGCTGAAACAGAAATTCGGCCAGTGTTGGGATTTCGCCGATTGCTTTATCACTTTGTGCAGGTCATCCGGTATCCCATGCCGGCAGGTCGGGGGGTGGTTGTACGGCGCCAGCGGGCATATTTGGGCTGAGTATCTCGATGTGGGAAAAGGCTGGAAACAGGTGGATGCCACAGGTGCCGGAAAACTCACTTGCGGCATCTACCACATCCCCTATTTCACATCAGAAACCGGCGAAATGCCCATACTCTATACCTCAATGCCAACCATCGAGAGAGTGGAAACTAAATAAATAATTTCACCGACCGGCCTCTTGCTGTGTGCAGTCAGGTAGAGTGCGATGAAGCGAGCCAATTACTTTCCCGCCACAAAGCTTCAGGCAATCGCTTTCAGAAGCTGTAACGCACCGCTGCATAAATGTTGGAGTTGTTCTGGAACTGGCCGAAGAAGGTGTTGGGGCAGTCGCCGAAAAATATATTCGCCCCTACCTCAAGGGCCACGTTATCACTCGCCTTGTAATCCAGGGGCAACAATTTTAATTTGTTGTAAGGTCTTATCGAAGACATCCGGCCTACGGCTTACGTATCCGGATCGTCTGCTCCATCGGCGCAGCCGGCTTCGCCAGAGGCTACGCCGCGACAAGTTCCGTCTTCGCCAGAGGCTACGCCGCGACAAGTTGGTTTTTTTTCGGGACCCGAAAGCGCGGTTTTTTGTTCCGGTGGAAATGGCGTTTCTGAGGATACCTTGGGCATAAATACCTATGGCATAAATTGCG
>JAOUFU010000012.1 GCA_029858035.1 Phycisphaerae bacterium | reverse complement strand
TATTGCCGGCCCGGCTCCATCCCTGTGGTTGTGGTTGATGGCCGAGGATAAAAGTATCCACATCAAAGAGCTCGGCCATTTTGTCGAGTGTGTCCTGACTATGTCTTCTGCCCCAGGTTAAAAGGTAGGCTGAGCCCGGTTTTTCACAATCGCCGATTTCCAACGGCCTGTGCAGTATCTGCTTATCGAATATCTTGACGTACAGATTGCCGGGGAGCGAGTGCGAAAGCCATATTCTGTTATCACATCTGACAGCTAACGGCTGCGAAAGGAGAAATTGCCTTATTGCCATTTTGATATCATCGCTGGCCTGCCGGAATTCCCGGTCCAGGGCCAGGTTCATTGGCTGGTTCATTTCTTTGCCATTTTTCATCACCTGGCTATCGTTGATGAAAGTAGTATCGTGGTTTCCCATGATGATATGGACCTGGTCGGGAAAGCTTAATTTATAGCGGGCGACGTCGAACAACAATTTATAAGATAGACAGCCGCCTTCGGAGTCCTGAGGGCCCCCGTGTATGATTTCCTGCAGGACGACGTGTCTGTCGGGATTGTCGTCCAAATCGGAGAAAGTGACTATTCTTTCGAAATTTCGCCGATGTCCGTGGATGTCACCGGTTATAATCAGATTGCCTTCGGCAGGCAAATGAATCAAATTACCGCGTCGAAATCTATCCGTGTTGCAGGCCTGGCCAGCCTTGTTCAGCAGATCAATTATTGTTTGAGGCATTTTTCTTCGTTTTTATCTTGCTGCCCAATAAGCTGTGTATCATCATGTCCAGTCTGGATATAAGCGTCATCATATTTGGGGGGCGTTGCGTTGGTTTGTCTTTTACACAGTCCATCACAAGACTTGAGATTCCTATCGGTATACCTTTTTTCAGTTCGTGAGGTGCAGGATATTTTCTTTGAATAACAATGCCGGCAGGACCATTTCTTTGGGATATAATAGGTTCATTTCTTTTGTGTATCAAGGTAGGGACGTTCTTGCCGGTGAGGGCCCAGTACATTGTGGCACCGAGATTGAAGACATCCGTTCCCGGGCCAAGTGGCTTTCGCCTGACCTGTTCAGGTGCGATGTAGGCCGGCGTGCCCTGTATACGGCGTTTGGTCGTTCCGATTTTGCAGCTCTGGCCAAGGTCTATAATTTTGATTGAGCCGGCCTTGCTCATAAGAATATTATTGGGCTTTATATCGCAGTGAATGAATCCTTCTCTGTGCATAGCATTAAGGCCGGTTGCGACCATCCTGAATACAAGCAACACATCGACCAGACTCAAGGTGGCGCTGTCTTCGAGGGACTTACCATCGAACAGTTCCATAGAAAGCAGCATCTCATTTAATTTGAGCATCGTGCGTATTTTCTTAAGCTTGTAGCACTTGCGGATATAGGGGTGGTTTATTCGCTGGGCCACTTTATATTCATTCTCTGTCTGCTCGAAGACCCTCGCGTCTTCCGGTCTTTCAAAGATGATTCGTTTCAGGGCGATATCAGTGTTGGTCTGGTGGTCGGTTGCCAGATAGATTGTGCTGCGGGCACCGGTTCCGATGCGTTTTTTTATGGTAAAACCGCCAACGTTGAGTATATTTTTAGCCATATCACCAAGAACCCGGAATTCAGCACTCTATGGATATTTCACTACCTTTTTGTAAGATGCGCCAAACATGCCTTCTGTTCAGTTAATTTTGCATTTTTTAGTGATAGAGGCGCTGCACGTACGCCCAAAATCATTTTTTCATAGAACCCCGGCACAATTCAGCCGGCCTTTGTAAAGCTACTATTTTACACAATAATCGGCTATTTGTCCAGCACAGTTGCGTTTTTTTGTTATATTGGCTGTAAAGAAAAGATGCATCTTGACAAACTTGTTGAAATTCGGATAATGTCTGAAACTGATTTGGACGTGGATAGCTTTGAGCGTTTGAGAGATTGGCCTGGGCCAATTGGTACAGTTTCCCCGATAGCTCAATTGGTAGAGCGAGCGGCTGTTAACCGCTAGGTTGTAGGTTCGAGTCCTACTCGGGGAGGTGTGAACCACGTTGGGTTCACACCCCTGAACCCAACGTGGTTCGGGGTAAATTGCATTTAGAGAGGTCTTTCCTGTAATAGCCTATGTATTACGTCTATGTGCTACTTAGTTCGAAAGATCAAAAGTTCTATATCGGTTTTACTAATGACTTAAAAAGAAGGCTAAAAGAACACAATTCAGGAAAAAACATCAGCACAAAGCCAAGATCGCCCTTAGAACTTCTTTACTATGAAGCCCACTTATCTAAAGCTGATGCCATGAGAAGAGAGCGATATTTTAAAACAACAAAAGGAAAATCCACGCTTAAACAGATGTTAAGGAAATCTTTAGAGAATTGTTAGGCCCAAAGCTTCGAGTCCTACTCGGGGAGTTATTTAACTCTTTTTGTTTCAATAACTTACAACTCCTCCCAAATTAATTCCCGAATTAACGGTATTTATTTCTACGCAGTTTCTACGCAGTTTGGAGTTTTTAGTGTTGAATTTGTGTGTAGTTTGGGGGGTGAAAAGGGACTGGAAGGGCAAAGTGCGTAGAAAATAGAGCATTGGATTGGGAGAGTAGGAGTAGGGAGAAACAAGGGCAGTAGGATTGCTCCTACCACCTACTATGAGTAGGTCGAAGTTGGGTTGAGCATTAGGAGTATCGACTCTGCTCCACTACTTATAATTTCCTTCTTTTTAGAACAGTCAATCCGCCTACTCCGAGTAGGAGGAGGGTGGCAGGTTCGGGAATGAGTTCTGCATGAGTAACCACCCCCCAAATAGCAAAAGAGGCATTGGGACCGCCGCCACAGAAAATGGTAAAAGTTCCCCCCCCCCATGCATGTAAATCTGGAGCATCGGTTGGCAAATTAATCGAAGAAATTGCAGTATGAGTAGAATCATAAAGAGACCAAGCAATACGGTCTACACTTATGCCTGTTGATAAAGGAGAATTAAGATTGCTTTCAATTATGAGCCTATCATAATTTTGTAAAGAGTGGTCATTGTAAACTGAAATATTGAATTCTCCAAGGTGGCTTTCTACAGTTATGAATTCAAACCCTCCCAACGATACATCGAATCCATAGGGTGAGTCATGCTTATAGCTCCCCCTGCTGGGGGAAGAACTTGAATTGGCTGTTGCAGAATCATAAGTATAGGTTCCACTAAAAGTATCGCCTATTTTGATAATTTCATCATATGGATAATCCTCCAAATCTCTAATGCTGGTAACAACACCTGAAATCTCGATAGTTATGGGTGTTGCCTGAACAAAAACGTTGAAGAGCATCAAAACTGACAATATGAAAGCCAATCTTCTCATTGGTTTACCTCCCTTAAGAAGCCCTAATTCAATATCAATCTTAACCATTTTCAAGTGATTTGTCAATAACTAAACAATCTATACACTCAATTCAGACTTACTGAATGGTCCTGTTCTTGTGTAGTTTGTATCGAATTTCGACAGGGGAAATGGGGGAGTTTGAGCATTCTGCGTACAAATTGGAGCATGGGATTGCTATTGCTGGAGAAGCAGTTGTGCGAGATCACCTATTGGGAGGGCTTGGGCCATCGGTTTGCGGGACAAAAGGTCAACCATGCGGTCTCCCATTCCTTTGCCTATAAGATAGAGGGTTTCCCAGTTGCGATTCCAATGATAACCCTGACGTGAAGGGGATTCTTCCGTCGGCCTCTGAAAATCGCGTGTTTCAACGCCGCCTACATTGCCTTTGAATTCGGGGTATTTCTCAGGATCAGCAAGAGCAAGCTGGGCAATCATCAACTTCTCGACCCTTTTCTTGTATCTTGCTGTGGGTGGAATATCCCATCCGCCCATACCCGTATTGGCGATCACAAACGGCAGCTTTTCAATGCCAAGATCCTTTCTGATGTCCTTTATGAAGTTCTCTATGTTCTTTTCATATGCGTCCACCGCTTGCTGATTGATGCGGTCATTCCAGCCCTGGTGCCATCCGAAGCCGACTATCTCATATCCCTTGCCTGAGTAACTGGGAAAGTATTTCTTCAGATTGCCCGTAATCTCTTTTACATGCCTGAGGATTTCTGCGTATTGAAAACCGGTATCCCCATCTGCCTTGGGTTCTGGATAGTCTGCCGAACTGGGAGACAAGAAGTTCTTAGACAGTGACCTTCCGCCCCATGCCGATTTGATGAGCAGCACCGGGTCTTCGAGATAGTCACCAACAACAAAGCCGAAACCGTATTCGGGGCCGATATGGTCGGAGCTTGCTCCATAGCCGGTGGTAAGCCAACCCTGTTGCTCTTTGTCTTTATAAGACAGGTTCACGATCCAGACATCATCACGAACGACATATTTGCCGTCATCATCCACGAGGTGGCCGTAGTCTTTCGGATTACTTTTGAGATACGCCTCCATGGTCCCCGTCTCACCTCTGAGTTGGCCAAAGCCGACCATGTTTGACTGGCCCGATAGGATGAATATCTTCAACTTGCCATTGGTTGGACAAGTCTTTTGAGGTGCGGCCATAACCGTGCCGCCGCAAATGGCGATGAAAATCGTTAAGAATAGAAAAACCGTTGTCTTCTTCATGTTCTGTGACTCCATATATTTGAGTTACATATTCTAGTCAGCTAAATTCTCCAAATTGTACCAGCTTCTTGCTCCCCACACAAGCTCTATCGACACCTTGCTCCTGTAGGGATTTCGTGGTATTCTTGTCGAGTTAAGAACGTATTTTGTAAAGGTGATAAGCCATGGAAGTAACGAAAGTTCTCAAATGCCCAAAGACTGGCAATAAGCTTCGATTCGATGTTGCCAATTCGGTCGTGGTTGTCGAGGACTCCCCAATTACATATCCCATAAACGATGGCATTGTGGATTTCTGTCCAGAAGCAGAGGATAGGATCTCTGCATCCTACGATGGATTTGCCTCAATTTATGATTCCTATATGACTTCATCGAGCCTATCCATGAAGCTGTTCAACATGCTCTTTTGGGGAACTGATTCCGATTTTGAAGCCGCAAAACAGGTGTTGTCTTATCTGCCAGCAGAGTTCGATGGAGTTCTACTCGATGTTCCTGTGGGAACAGGAGTATTCACCGACTCGCTTTATGCCCGATATC
The DNA here is from genome assembly GCA_029858035.1 of Phycisphaerae bacterium. Taxonomy (GTDB): domain Bacteria; phylum Planctomycetota; class Phycisphaerae; order Sedimentisphaerales; family Anaerobacaceae; genus CS2-K091. The sequence goes on along the minus strand of JAOUFU010000012.1, from coordinate 18,969 downwards.
CCAATGCCACCATTATAGCTGCCGACTATTCCATGGGCATGCTGCAACAAGCCAAGAAGCGATTCGAAAAACAGGGTTTAAATAACATCTGTCTCATCAGGGCCGATGTAGCGAAACTGCCAGTAATAGATGGTGCAGTCAATATTGTGCTATCGATGGCTGGGCTACATGCATTTCCTGATAAGCAGGCGGCAGTAGCTGAGATGGGGAGAGTCCTTCACCCAGACGGCTCACTTGTTGCCTCTTGTTATACCAAAGGCGATAGTTGGCGGTGTGACTGGTTCGTAAAGCTCTTTGGTGTTCCAAAAGGTTGCTTTAATCCCCCATTCTTCACCAAGGACGATGTCGGTTCATATCTTGAGGGGTTCAATATCAAGAGACAGTTGAATATGAAATTGGGCGTTTACTTTGAAGCAGTTAGGAAATGATTAACAACCGCGACAGTTCTTAATAACTATTTACACTTCCTCCCCAACATCTTCCTACTGAACCTGTGCTTAGTTGCTCTACCTCCCCCTCGGTCTCCCTCTGCCCCTCTTGTGATCACCATTGGCAAGAACCTTGTTAATTTCTTCCCTGTCGAAACACAATCGACCTGAGATTTGTTTGTAATGACTTTACTTGTAAAGTATAATTGTGCAACTCAAATATAGACTTCACATTGAAGAGCCATTGAGAGTGAAAAAGATTTTTTTCGTTGTGGAAATTGAAAGAATTCTGGATCAAAACCTATACGGCAAATATTGTAAATGGATGACAAAATAGAATTAGAAGATTTAGGATACGGGGATTTTTTTGAATCCAACCGCGGGACAGATGCTCTACCCGTTGCACGTACACTTGCTGAACACAAGGAAGCGTATCGAGTGAAAAATACCGATGGCGAGTATCTGGCAAAAATAACCGGCAAACAAATGTTTAACGCTTTGTCACGCGAAGATTATCCTGCTGTCGGTGATTGGGTGACAATCACCGATTTGGGAGAGCAGAAGGCAGTCATACATCAGATTTTACCACGAAAAACAATCATCAAAAGAAAAGCCAGCGGGAAAAATGACATTCAGGTAATCGCTGCCAACATTGATGTGGCTTTTGTTATAGAATCTGTAGACAGGGACTACAACCTGAACCGTTTTGAAAGATATTTTGCCATTGCCAGAGACGGCGGTATTATACCGGCTATTATTCTGAATAAAATCGATTTGATTTCCAATGAAGAACTTGAATCGAGGATAGATCAAATAAAAAACAGGTTTGGCGATATTGATTTTATCACGACCAGTACTGTGAACAATGAAGGTCTGGATGAGTTAAAGGCGTACATTGTAAAAGGAAATACCTATTGCTTTTTAGGGTCTTCCGGCGTGGGAAAATCGTCTTTGATCAATAAGCTGATTGGAAAAGAGGTTATAAAAACTAGCCAGATAAGCACTCACACCGACAGAGGAAGACATACCACCACAAGCCGGGAAATGTATTTTCTTGAAAACGGCGGTATCGTAATCGACAATCCGGGAATGAGAGAAGTGGGAATGACTGATGTGGGGGATGGTATAGACAGCTTGTTTGATGAAATAACCTCGCTTGCCCGGAAATGTAAATACGTTGACTGCACCCATATCCATGAGCCGGGGTGTGCAGTGCTTTCTGCCATAAAGTCCGGGCGGTTGGATGAAGATAGATACAATAATTACCTCGGTCTGAAGAAAGAAGCCGAATACTACGAGATGACTGAACTTGAGAAAAAGCAAAAAAACAGCCGATTTGGAAAATTCGTCAAAAAAGCCAAAAAAGAACTAAGGCGTTACGGGCATAAGGATTACTAAAAAACTGTATTGAACCTACCCCTTCCTCGGTCTACCTCTCCCCCTCTTGTGATCTCCGTTGGCAATTACCTTATCCAATTCGTCCCTGTCAAATACCAGCCGTCCTGAGATCTTCTTGGGGTATATGTATCATTTATGATTGTGGGAATTTATTTTGGCTTAGTCGGTTGCCCTTTCACCGAGGTAGTAACCGGTCACCGGTGATTGCTCGTAACCCATTGACCGGTGTGCCACTTCCGCACGATAGACCGGGTCCTGCATCAGGCAGACTCGCCGGTCTTTCGCCGGGATGGTCGTCGTGTAGATGCGCAGTTCGCCGGCTAAGATGGTGACCAGTTCCTCGCGCCAATCGCCGAGGATATCGGCCATCATCATAATACTGCCCTCGATATCGGAGTTCAGGGTTGGTCCCTTGTACTTGACGATGGAGATGGATCTGCTGCTACCGAATCTTCCGCCCCCCATTGCGCCGCCGCGTCCGAATGTTTCTCGCAGCAGGTCGGCATCCCAGAAGATCCAGTTCCTGCAGCCGGGAACATCTTCTCTCGTGCCGAGCCGCTTGCCGTCGGAGGAAAACATATACCGGTCTCTCGAGCCGCCTTTGGAGTCTTCAGTCGCAAAACATTCCAGCCCGGGGATCGCCGGGTCGATGTCGGCAACCATACCGTCACCTACGTGATAAGTGCGATGACCGATGCTCCAGATGATTTTTCCTGTCTTGGCCTCGACCAGGCAGACGCCTTTGCCGTCATCGTGCCAGGGCTCGATAGCGTAGAATATTTCCATGCCGGGTCGGGTCGGGTCCACATCGGTCACAAAGCATTTATCGGGGTGGCCCAGACCGGTCGACCACAGGCAAGTCCCGTTATCGTCCAGCACGACCGAGCCAAGGATGACCTCGTCCCGGCCGTCCCCGTCTACATCGGCTGAGTGCATACCGTGAGATCCCTGGCTGCGAATGATTGGAGTCTCATCGTCACCCTCCCAGTGCCAGAGTCGCTCAAGCTTGTGATTGTGATACTGGTAGGCGTCAACTACCATCAGCTTGTATGTTCCGCGGGCTACCAGCAGGCACGGGGTTTTGCCGTCCAGGTAGGCCATGCCCATCTGGTTTCGGTTGGTCCGGTTATAATCGCCGAGGCGCGGGTCGCGTGGCGGCCAGTCGGCGCGGGTGATTTCAGCACCGGTCATACCATCCAATATTGAACACCATTCCGGTCCCTTGTGAACGCGGCCATCGGATTCTCTCGCGTCATCGGGGCCGGTTTTGGCAGCCACCTCGGCCTTGCCATCGCCGTCAAAATCGTAAACAACGAACGGCGAATACCAGATGCCCGGCTCGATGCCGGGTCCAAGGTCCTTGCGCCACAGGAAGGTGCCATCGTTGAGGTAGGCCTCCAGCTTGTAGGTGAGGCCGTCAGTATTGGGCCTGCCCGCAGGATCGATGCCTTGGGACGGCTGCTTGATGACGAAGTCATACGCGCCGTCGCCGTTGAGGTCTGCAACGGCGATCCTCTGGGGCCTGTAATCACCCTGGAACTTGATAGAGGCATAATATGGCTTATCTTTGGCGTCCGGCTTCAGCAGCGCCTTTTCAGAGGGTTCAAGCTCCCTGCCATTCATTACCGGCTTGACCCAGTAGGTGCTCTCGCGCCCCATGACAGGTTTCGTGTCGATGAAGTCGGTGGTGGCGACCACGGGCTCCTTATTCAGCCTAACCGGATTGCCGCCCTCGACCGAGCGGTAGACATTGAAGGCCGTTCCTTTGGCATCACTCTTGAGAAGACGCCATCCCAGATAGACCTTACCCTCCTTGTCCGGCGTGGCCGACATTCCACGATTGATTTTCTCATCAATCCGATGTTGGGCCCAGCCCGTTACTTGAGGCTTGTCCTTGTGCTTCGGATTGAGCGCAGGGGTAAAATATTGTCGCTCTTTCGGGTCTTCTGCGATTAGCGTAGAAGCGGCGGTGCAAATCAACAACAGAATTAGTATAACTTTTTTGCTCATGACTATTTCGTTTCAATAATTATGTTTTACTTTTGTTTATTCCTCGTCGCTCGGTGTGGTGGCCTCCTTTTCCCAGGGGACAATCCACTTGTAAATCGTGTGTTGTTTATCCCAAAAAATATCTTCAACAGTTTCCCCGAAATCCTCTTCAAAAACTTCCTTAAAAATCTCCCTGAAATTATCCTCCTTATTCTTGTTATCTTCCTTACTGTCTTTTTCTCTCGCCAGCTTCATATGATATACCTGCACCGGTTTGGCGCCGCGCATACTGAAGTCGTGGGAAAGAATACGTGAGCCGGGTTTGAGCTGCGCAAGCTGCGGCATCAGTTTGACGTTCAGTTCGGGCAGCAGGTATAGCGTGACAACATTTGCTTGGCGAAGGTCCAGTGTGAATATATCCTTCTGTTTTATGGTCACCAGGTGCTCCACTTTCTTTGATTTCACATTTGCCAGCGATTCTCTGACACGCTTCGGGTCAATGTCGAAGCCGAAGGCTTTGATGCCGTACCGTTTTGCGGCCGTCACCACGATTCGACCGTCGCCGCATCCCAGGTCATATAGTATATCTCCGGTTTTGATTTCCGCCATTTCCAGCATTTTGTCCACCACTTCCTGCGGCGTCGGCACAAAAATTACGTCGGGCTTCCGTTCGGCGACTTGAATGTTCTCGCCGGCGGGAGCGGATGTATGGGTATTGGCAAATCCCGCGAGCGCATAGACCAAAGCTGCCTGCCAGTTGATGGCGATTTCATTGGTCCTGTAGTCTTTCTGAGCGTCGTTCCAGCCCCTCGCGGAATGCCCGCCTCCCACAAGATAGCCCGGCCAGGGCTCTTTGATATCATCTGCGCCTGAACGTCTGTCATGGGGATTTAGGGGCGGTTGGTGTCCCAATCCGGTGACATAGGAACGGCCGTAAAAATTCCTCCCGAATAAATGCCCTACAATATCAAGGGTGGTATTAACATAATCAGGCTTTGTAGATATTCTATTAGCAATCTGGAGTACCAATGTCTGCCTGGCGACTGCCCCATTACATCCCCAGTAATACCTGCCGCTCAGGGGCCTGCCGTAGACATCCTTATTCCCTTTGGCAACGATGGCATCCGCTGTCGAGAGCAAATCTCCACGCACATCTTTTAGGATATCGGCGTTCTTTCCTTTCCTTTCAGACAAGAGATAAGTGAACATCCCCAGATTTCTGACATTTCCCCAATCCCAATTCTCATCTATCTTGTTTCGGGAAGTGCCGGCTTTTTCTTCAAAATCCTTTAAGTACTGGGATTCGCTCGTAGTCTGCCACATCTCCGCCGCAGCCCACAGCCGGTCATCGTCGTCACCGGTACTATAAGCTCCCGTTCTAAAGGCCTTTAGATTGGCCCTTTTGTTGTCCGGGTTGTTTTTTAAGAATGTGTAACTCTTGGTTGCAGCTTGTAGGCAGGTTTTTGCATATTCGGCATCATAGGGTTTAAAATACCTTGCCGCTATGGCCAGCATAGCTGTAAAGTCAGCCGTTGCTGCCGAACTCCAGTCCGTGAAATATCTCTTTTCTGAATCTTTTTCCGGCATGATAAAAGCCGAGAAGTTCAAGCGGGTCAGTTTGTGTGAGACTTTTCCCGAACCGTCCGGGTATTGCATTTTCAATAGCCAGTCCGTCTCCCATTTGAGTTCTTTAAGGAAATCGGGGTATCCCGGCGCAGTATCGGGAATGTCGAGGGAAACGTTTTTGAGTTGGTCTTGAAAATGGTCCCAGGCCAAAAATAATACACCCACCGTTGCGCCTGCATTGACCGTGTATTTGCCATAATCACCGGCATCATGCCAGCCGCCTGTGCCGTCTCGTTTGGAATTTTTAACACCAATGTAATCCTGGTATCCGTCCTCCGTATGACAGAGGGTATGCGAGTAATGCCGGCCGTTATGTTCACCCTGCACAGCAGTGCCGCAGCGCCAGAGATAAAATCCTCTCATAGCTGTATAAAGTGCAAAGTCGTAGACCTTATCACCTATTTCAAAATCAATAGATCTCCCCACTCCCTGCACGTCCAGGTAGAATTTGCCTTTTTCAGTGACTTTGGAGAAATCAGCAATCCACACATCCTGGTTTACGTCATCCTGGTGCAGCGGTCCCGTTGCCTTGCCGGAATAAACCGTTTCATCATTCGCCGCTTTTTTCACAGAGAAATTGGAACATTCGGTAATGATTGTTGCTTTCTTCTGCATCCGGGGAAGAAAGCCCAGAGAATTCAGGCGGATATCCGAATTTGCACCCAATACTCCAATTACATTGAGCAGTAAAATGATTGTGGAGGCGATGAAACGTTTTCTCATGGTAATGTCCTCCTGAAAAAGGTTTTACGGGCCACCAATCTGAGGGTCCCCACGGCGGGAATCCCTATTCGGACTTATACCCACTTGCATTCTAATCTGTAATGACGCTCCGGAAAAGTGATTTATTGTAGGTTTTCATCGGATTTTGTCCGTAAAATCAAATGCCATCAGAACGTCATACGCCCCCCGGAAGCACAAATGCGCTGTGTTTGCAGGAAGGTATATAGAAATTAATGCTCGGCTTGAGGTATGATGGTTCCAGGCCCCGTTAGAAATTGCTATCAGATTACTCTGTGTAGAATTTCCAACGGGGCGGGGATTTTTTACAGAGTTCACGCTTTATTGGCGGCTGTGTAGACTTTTAGGAAACTATCCGAATATATCTGTTTGTTCATCAGCATATCGGAGGTGGCTACAACATTCATCAGTTTTTCATCAAGGGCATCAGCGATTGCCGAGTCCAGGCCGTGCGACATGGCCATGGCCAAAAATATTCGATTTATCAGACTTCTTTCGCTTGTGCCCTGAGAGACATTTGACAGGCCTATAGTCATATGCGGCGCAGGGTCAGCTAAATATTTTATCTGGTCCATTGCATTCAGGATATTGCCTACCTGAACCTGGGCATTTGGCACTTTCACCGGCAGGGCGATAGGGTCGATAAATAAACGCTGCGTGTCAAAGCCTTTCTCCATTGCTTTCTGTACGATTTCTGCTGCTATCGCCACGCGTGTATCCACATCCTGAGGCACGCCATTTTTGTCCATAGTGAGCGTGATAATATTCGCCTTTGGCCCGGCCTGATCGGCCATTTCCATGTATTTATCAAAGACCTCTTCATCAGATTTTTTATTCAATGGCGTGGAGTTCAGAAGAAGGCCGTTCTCGGCATTAACGACCTTTAATCCCGCTGCAATAACGCTGGGTTTTTGAGAATCGAGGCATAGTGGTGTAGAGCAGGTTTCCTGGATGGTTTCAACCAGCCACTGGATAGTGCCTTCCTGGTCTGCGGCGGCGGTGCCAACATTGACGTCCAGATATGTGGCGCCTGCTTCGGTTTGCTTTTTGGCCAGCTCCTGAACGGGCTGCTTGTTTTTGGATGCGATTGCATCCTTAACATCTGTAAACATTCCGTTAATTCGTTCTCCGATGATTATCATAACAGTCTCCTTGCGATATGAAGATTATAGTTCCTATTGCCAGATTTGATTGATGAAGTTCTTAACAGTCGCGACGGCCCGCGGGTGTCGCATCCGGATTATGTCGACGCCGGCCTGTAACAGACAGATTGCAGTAGTAGCCTCCCACATTGGCCCGCGGTCTTTAACGTCTCCCCAGCCCGGGGCGTCCGCAAGCTTGCTCTCTTTTGCCCGCCAGGACTCATAACCCACGTCACAGATAGCGGGCATTGCCATCATTTTATCACCGCCAAGTGCAGCCAGACGCTGGCGTTCCTGAATCGAATAGGCATACTCGATGCCGTAACCTAATGCTCCCGTGGCTTGAAATGTTACAACCTTTTCCAGCGGAAAGCCCATATCAGAAACTAAAATATTGATCTGTTTGGCAATGTTGATATCCAAAGGAGCGTGGGTGATAAGGTGATGGCCGTCAGCCAGGGCAATGGCCGTCAGGGCCTTGTAATTGTCCTCTTTAACGGTGCCTATCAGAACGTTTTCTCCCTTGGCGGCTTCGCTTACCTTCGGCATAACCTGATTGTCCTTTTCATCGTTTCCGCTGCTCCACAGAATAAGAGGAACGCCGACCGCTTTCAACACTTCCTTAGTGACATTAACGGCATGAGCGGCGTCTAAATCTTGCTTGTCGGGGTGGATGCCGTCGAATTTTACGCAGATCAAATCTGCTCCGAATTGCTCTATGCACTTTTTGGCCCAGTCGGCGGGGCTGTCCATCACGTCTTGATAATTTTCAGCCAGGGCATCGGGCCAATCGTCCGGCCTGCTGTCGAGAACGTCCATTGCGATAATCGGTTTCTCTCCGGCTTCCTCTATGGAGCCGCCGTAGACTACATTACGTGCCCCTCCAACGGTCACTGTTGAGGTTCGAGTACCGCCGCTGTCTTTGGTCGCCCCAAGTGTAACGCGATTTACCGAACCGGCAAAGCTCTCCTTGACTTCAGGAACTGGCATTTGAAATCCTCCAAGAATAACTTAGATTTTAGTTTTGGTTTTTAGTTAACTGAAAACTATGGTTTAGTTTGGATTCGAGTATTTTCCGTACCGCCGAAAGTGCGGTACTGTTTTCTTCGAGCTCGAAGATTGTTTTACCCTGCATTGCTGCATCAAATATGGTTTTGTCCTGAGGTATATGCCCGAAGGTTTCTATCCCCTCCAGTTTCTTGCTGCTTTCGGTTCTGTTCCAAATGACACCGGTTTCTTTTACGGATATCGGCAGTTGTTTGGCAAGCTCAAAAATCCTCCGGGCGGTGAGGTCACCGACAGCAGTTGGTTCCGCTACGATGCAGAGCAGGTCCACATTATTAGTGGTTCGGCGGGACAGGTGCTCCATTCCCGCCTCATTATCGATAATTACATATTGATACTGCGAGCTTAGTTTGTCCAGGAATGTTCGCAGCATATTATTTACGGCACAGTAGCAGCTTGGCCCTTCAGGCCGACCCATGGTGAGCAAATCGAAGCCGGCGGCCTCTGTTATTGCCTGCTGAAGACCGTATTCAAGAGAGCGCAATCGGTCCGTACCTTCATTGCCTGGCTGCTTTTGACGGGTTTGCTCGCGGATTTCCGCAATGGTCTCCTCTGGTTGAACTCCCAACATCTGTCCGAGACACGCATTGGGATCGGCATCTACCGCAAGTATTGCGCCTTGAGATTGGCTGCACAGAAGCCTGATAATCATGGCCGCCAGCGTTGTTTTGCCGGTGCCGCCTTTTCCACTTATAGCAATTGTTGTTGCCATATCTTTTAGCTCACTTTAGACACTTTTTACACTCGCCACCGACGGGAACAAGGATAAATCCGTATGTGGCAGAAAACTTGCTCTCACGAATTCGTCCATATAGCCCGAATGGCTCATCAAATCAAAATACGTCATACTGTTGGCGATTTTTTCGGCTGTTTCAAGGGCTTTTTGACTCAACAGGACCGTTTTTGCTCCCGCGATTGAAGTATTTCCCACAAACCGAATCTTCTCTACGGGCACATCGGGCAGCATTCCCACGGTAACGGCCTGTTGAACGTTCATGAAATTTCCGAAGCCGCCGGCGATGTAAATGGCGTCGATGTCTTCTACTTTAGTTTGTGTCGAGTTCATAAGAACTCTAATCGCTGCAAATACCCCTGCCTTGGAACGGACCAAATTGTCGATATCGGCCTGGGTGATTACTATTTCCTGATGTTCATTGGCCGCCGGTACCAACTGGAATTGGACTCCCTCGTCACCTTCCGTCAATCTTGTGTCCCCGTTGGTTTTGAACCGGCCGGTCCGGTCTATGATGCCGTTTAGAAACAATTCGGCTATTGTGTCCAGGAGGCCTGAACCGCAAATACCGGCAGGATGAGTATTGCCGATTGTCTTGAACTCGATGGAGCCGTCCGGGGCAATGTTTAGTTTTTCGATAGCTCCGGCTCCGGCCCTCATGCCATGCCTGACGCCGCTGCCTTCAAATGCAGGGCCTGCCGAACTTGAAGCACAAACCAGCCAGTCGCGGTTGCCGAGAACCACCTCGCCGTTTGTTCCGATATCAACAAAAAGCGAAACCTCTTTTTTTGTATAAATTCGTGTGGTTAAGACGCCTGCCACTATGTCGCTGCCCACGTAAGCTGCCACGCTGGGCAGGCAGTAAAGTAGACCTCGCTTGTTAATCTGGACACCTACTTCCGCCGCCCGGATAGGCGGTACAAAGCTGGCCGAGGCCACGTATGGCTCTCGGCGTATTCGTGTAGGGTCTAAATTCAGTAAGAAATGCACCATGGCCGTATTGCCGGAACATATTACTGCGGTTAACTCATGCAATTCGATTTTCTGCCTTGATGCCAGCGTTACGATTAGGTTGTTTACGTCATGCACGATTCGGTTTTGCATCTCATCGAAGGCGTTGTTTTCTTCAGCGTAGATGATTCGGCGAATATAGTCCTCGCCAAAGTTTATCTGGCTGTTATATATGGCCTCCGTATCCATTGTTTTTGCATTGGTCAGGTCAAGAAGATGGGCCACAACCGTCGTAGTACCCAGATCAACGGCCACGGCAAAATTCTTCTCACATCGTTTAATCGGCTCGACCTCTATTACTTCCGTGGTTCCGCTTCGCCGGCCAATAGTTACGGCAACCTTGTAATTGGTTATACGAAGCACCTTCGAGAGTCCCTGAAGGATGCGAAAGCCGGTTTGCATTATTGGGGCGTCAATCTGCTCGCGTATCGCCACATACAGACGCTCGTGGTCGGCCGTATGGTCGTTTACCGTGGGTTCCGACATCTCAACGGCAAGCTTTCGAACCAACGGGTCGAACTCAAACACGCCTTCCTGCACTTCACCGGCAAGCTCGCTAAATCTATGGGCGTCGGAGTCCATCAGGATTTGACTTGTTTCGATGGTGTGGGACTTCGGAACGGTTATTGTCATGTCCGAAAGGACCTTTGTTTGGCAGGCGAGAACCATATTTTCGCGTGCCTCATCCGGTGTAAGTAGGGTGGTGGGTCTGCTCTCGGATTGTCCTTTGTCGATTACTACTTTGCATTTACCGCAATACCCGTCTCCCCCGCAAATGCTGCTTAAATAGACGCCGGCTTTACGGGCCGCCTCAAGGAGAATCGTCCCGGCAGGGACTTCGGTTTTAAGGCCGCTCGGCTCAAAACACACTGTGCATTTTTTCGGTTTCCCGTCCATTCTCGATACTCGATATCGAAGTGCCTAAAGGTTGAAGTGACTAAAATGCCTAAAGTTATGGATTATTTTTTTCACTTTAGTTCACTTTAGGTATTTAAGCTCACTTTAGACACTTTTACTTCCAGACTTCCTGCAGAAACTTTGGTATCATCGATGACTCTCTTGGACCCACTATGATTTCCCAGCCTGTAGCCTCTTCGAGTTTGCCGCTCATCACCGCAACGTAACCGGGGATTATCAGTTTACGGTGCTTAACCAGGTTTTCCGCCTCAAATTTTGTCATGGCGTCGGCTACGGTCTTTTCGTTGAGCTTGTCTCCTGAATAAGACGTCAACACACTTGTCCCTTCCGTATCAACGACAAGGATATAGCTTGGCACCCTGCTGGCCTCGACATCCGATTCCACGGTGTAGTATGTCAGTGAGAAGTTGGTTGTAAACATCAAAGGAGCATTCGCGTCCGGTTCCCCGATGGGATATACTTTCGGTTCTACCTGTATGGGTTTTTGTGGGTCGCTGAAGACATTCATCCTTGCAGTCAGCATGGGTAAGAACGCATATGGCTCAACCGTATTGACCACGACGATACTGGAGTGCTTGCAAATCAGGCTTGTTCCGTAGGCTGTTTGTTGGTCTGCGTCGCCGTCAGGAACAAGGGACATCGTCGGATAACCTAACGGTCTGAAGGTTTTTTTCAGTGCCAGCGTCCTTATCTTTGAGAGATGGTACAATTGGTCCCGCAAGTTTAATCCCTCAAGGCTTAATACCATATTCTCGACACCTTCGGCTTTGATTTTTTCAGTCAGTTCAGCAAGGGCATCAATTGAATCGGCAGCAGCGAGTAGCGGACACTTATTTTCCTTGGCGATTTTGGCCATAGCCTGGGCTGTATCCGGCGTAGCCTTGCCTATTAACGGGCAGCTTTCACCTGTCTTGGCGACCGCCGCGGCGACTGCATCAGGCGAGTCTGAAACGAGGATTATGGCCAGTGGGGGCTTGCTGTTATCTTTTACGGCTGCGGCAGCAGTGGCAAAAGCATCGGCTGAACCGCTGTCATTTGTAACGGCTATAGCGTTTACTCCAATATGTAAACCGATGCGCTCAAATTGCAGTTTATTTATGGCCTCGATGCGTTCCTTTAATTCCTGACCGGCAAGTTTGTCCGATACCGTTACAGCCAAAACCGTCGGATTGTAAAATTTCTCTTCGTGTCGGAACATCACTGTTTCCTGCCCAGCCTGGACTTGATTGTCTCCGGTGCCAAACTGTACCAGGCATATTGGCGGGGCGGCAGCGGCTGCGAGCTTTTGTTTGGCTTCTTCCGAAACGTCGGGGCAGTCGTCGAGCTTGGCGCGTTTCTGAGCGAGCTGCATGGCAAAGGCCAGACAGGTAGGCATGCCGCACTTTTTACAGTTGGTTTTTGGTAGGAGTTTGAAGATTTCTAATCCTGTTAGTGCCATGATATTTGTCCTTTATTTGAAATACGCTTTTATAATGTAGGGCGGGCTTTAGCCCACCATTTTTTTGCGGTGGGGCAATCCCCACCCTACGAAATATCAGAACATAGGTTCCAAAGCCGTTATTGGGTGGCCGGCTTTGGTAATAAACTCCAGGACCTCTTCTTCTGTAGTAGCTGAGGTTTCATCAGCGATCTTATTCAGAAATTCCTCGCCGCCGAGTCCGAGTTCTTCGGCTCTTTTGACGAATGTGTCTTTGATTTCCTCTTTCAGCATTTTGGGCAGCCACACAATTCGTTTAATTCCACCTTCTGCGGCGATGAACTTTTTCGAGTTGATGTAGTGCTTCGAATGTCCGATGAAGCCGGGCGTCTGATTGCCTCCCCCCACGGTGCCAGCCAGTGTTGAAAACTTCATTCCGCACGGAGTCATCTCAGCATACTCTCTGTTGACAATCATTATTCCGCCTGTCGAGGGCAGCACGGCCGCGATGCATTCGAAGCAGCCGCAGGAAGTCATTGGGTCGGTTATCATGCTGTACTGGCTCATTCGCTCGACGCCGCCGCCGCTGGTTTTTAGAACAAACGCGTTCACCTTGTCCCATTGACCAATCTTAGGCTCAATACAGTTACCTTTCGAGATGGGCTGGTTTGGACCCGAGGGAGTTATTTCGTATGCCGCACGGCAGTCCAGCCAGCTATAAGCTCCGCATAAGCCGGGTCTCTCCGGAGAAACTACACATAAATGATTCGGTGCAAAACTCTGGCACAGTGTGCACGAATAAAACGTGTCTATGTCTTCATCCACCATGCCCGCCAATCTCGCATCACGCTCCGCGTAGACCACCTGGGCCTGCTCCTGCAGTTTCAGGACTTCTTTTTCATTGCTGTATAGCTTAATCTGCACCTTGTCTATAATGCTCGAGAAGTGCTCGTGGAACATTGCATGCAGCAGTTTCCCGATATGTTCAAGTCTGAAGCCCGCCTTGAAGGCGTCCTTGCTGATTCGCATCCAGTTACCGTCCCGCTGGCCCATGTGCCACAGGCCCTGTGCCTCATTCATAAATGTATGTATCTGGCGTTCCAGCACAGGTTCGAAGTCAGGCTGCATTTTTCTTCCCGCAACTTCGACCAGAATCCCCAGCGGCATCTTTCCTCCCGCTTCAAGCGAATCGACATCCGGCCCATCTACGGTTATCTTTCCGTCTTCAACGGCGGCAATGTCCTGCATCCGAAGCCATTCAAAGGCCGGCGTCCTTTGCCCGCCGAACTCGCAGTGCATATCTTCTTTGCGAATACGCTCACCTTCGAATGCCGGGCTGTGCGCGACGGGAATATCCACGTGTGCTACCTTTATCTTCAGGCCGCGGACCTCGATGGCTTTTTCCACAATCTGGTCGTGTGGAACATTCGAGACGACATGTTCGTAAGTGCATACGCCGGTAGGAAGGATTTCCGGAATGTCGGAATCGGCGATTGTCGGGAAGCCGTAATTGATTGCCCCGGCCGCCGTGGCGTACCATTCATCGGTGACTTCGCCGAGCGCCATCACGAATGCAAAAACGCGGTTTTTGTTGTAGAGCAGGTTGCGCCGGAAATCGCCGGGTTGAACACCCCCAAAGCTAAGTGCCGCCCGGCTGGCAAAACCAAGGGCGTATATTGCTGATGTGATGTCCGGACCGAAAGGTACCAGCCGTGTGTCCCAGCCTAACTGTACGCCGCCTTCAACAAGCTGCTCAGCGAAAGTAGTGCCATTATTGTGCGAGTGCATAAAGACGTACAGGCATCGTTCCTGAAGTTTCCGGGCTATGTCAACTGCCGTTTGCACGTCCGGGGCTGCACCTACGATCGCTGCAAAACCGGGTGCCGATCCATCCACAAACTGAATACCGCGCTCCCGCATAATCACGTCGTCTGCCGCTCCCAGCCAGATGCCGTCCACCGGATTAGGCCCGATTAGATACTTGCAGGCTTCGATAATCTCTTCAGCAAAGAGAGTGGCCATACCCGCATCAAGTGTTGGACCAAGGTATGGCAGCCACATATCTTCGGAAACCGGCTCGGGCATCAGAGGCTTGATTTCCTCTTCCATCACCTTCTCAAAATCGGCAAGGGTTTCTACTGCTCGCCCGGTCATGGAATAAATAATCGGTATGTAGTAACCGGTGTTCGGAAACTCGACCTTGCAGTCTTTTCCTTTTTGCTCGATAGCTTTGGCCAGCATGTCTTTGGCCTGCTCAACTATCTTGTAAGCCCCGTTTATCGCGCTTGTCGCAATGATTCTTGACATTCACAAGTCTCCTTATTCCTGATATAACCTTTGGTTTTTAAGCTCTTAAACAGTCAATGCCCGGCGCTCTTCCATATCGTAGAGCTTGCGTTCTTTCTCAACGTTTATTCCAAGCGCCTCGCGTTTGGCTTCAATACGTTCGAGCATCATGTCGGCGGCCTTGACCGGATCAGTTTCTACCGCCCATCGGCCGCCCATGTCTTTTTCGATTTCATTGAATAGGTAATTGTAGACATTCTTGCTGCCTACAAATGGGAAAAGCTCTTTTGCAAAGATAACTAACACTCCGCTGGCAACGAAGTATTGCCCGATGGCAAATGCCTTCTCGGTGATTGATTCCAGACAAGCCCCCGCCACCGGTAAATCGGCCAGGTCTTCACCTAAGCCTCCTTCTTTGACAATCGCCGAACACGCCACAAGCAGCCGGCTGTTATCTACACAACTGCCGCACGCCAGCACCGGTGCGATTCCAACGGTTTCGCACACTTCCCGCAGTCCGGGGCCTGCCAGTGCCAGCGCCTCTTTCGGATTCAACAAAGCCTGCTTGCCACATGCGATAGTGGCGCAGCCTGTAGTTACTACCAGCACGTCCCTTTTGATTAGCTCTTTCGCAAGGTTTGTATGTGTATAGTCCTGTTGGATTTTGGGATTTGTACAGCCCACAATCGCCCCGATACCTCGGATTCGACCATTGATAATATTGTCGTTCAAAGGCCGATAGCTGGCACGGAACTTGCCACCGAGCATGTAATTGATTGATTCATGACTGAAGCCTATAACTGCCGGCTGTTTTTCCGAAGGTATGTGCACTTGGCCTCGGTTTTTGTAGTTTTCGACGGCCTTTTTAACTACCTCCTTGGCGGTTTTGAGTGCTGTTTTCTCTTCCATTGCAACGTGCTCAACGCCCAGCATTTTTGCCTTATCGGCCGTAGTAATCAGCTTCGTATGGAAACATTTGGTGATTTCGCTCAGCCCCTGCATCACGCACTGAACATCGACCGCCATCACCTCCACCGCGCCGGTAGCGACGGCCAGTTCCTGGTTAAGGAAGTTGCCCGCGATGGGAACTCCATGCCTCATCAGCAGCTCATTGGCCGTACAGCAAATGCCCGCTACATTGATTCCTTTGGCCCCGACCTTCTTCGCCTCAGCCAGCAGGTCTTTATCCATAGATGCCGCAACTATCATCTCCGATAGCAGAGGCTCATGCCCGTGGACTATGATGTTTATCTCGTCTTTCTTCAGGACGCCCAGATTCACCTCGCCTCGCCCAGGATAAGGCGTCCCGAAAAGAATGTCCTGCAATTCGGTCGCCAGCATAGAACCACCCCACCCGTCTGCAAGTGCCGTTCGGCTGGCGTGTAAAATGATGTTCTTGTAATCCTGGTCCACACCCATTGTACTGCGGTGCAGTGCTTCGACGACCTCTCGGTCGACAGCGCGAGGGGTAATCCCCAGTTTTTTCCAGATTTCCTGGCGGGGCTTGGGAGCACGGCGTGCCATCAACTGATTACCTTCCGGCTTGCCGAATTCAGCCAGTGCAATCTTGCCGATCTCTTCGGCAATTTCGTTTATCTGGCGGTCCTTTGTTTCAACGCCCAGCTCCTCAGCCAGCTTATACAGTTTGGTCGTATCTTTGAATTGGTAATCCGGGGCCTCACCCTTGGCTGCGGCGATAAATACTTCCGCCACGCCTCGGCCGTGGTCGCTATGGGCACTGGCACCGGCAGCTACCGCCCTTAGAAAGTTGCGCGCTACAATTGTATCAGCATCAGCGCCGCAGACTCCAACCTGTGGTCCTTCTCCGAAAGGATCAATTCTACATGGCCCCATCGTGCAGATACGGCAGCATACCCCAAGTTTGCCGAAGCCGCACTGTGGTGACTGAGCATCAAGCCTGTCCCAGGCATTTTGCTGGTTGGATTCAGCCATCCGGCTTATCATCTCCTGCGCTGCTTTGTCGCTACTACGTTTTTTCGAATCCATAAACAATTCCTCTGTAATTACTTAACCTCAATAACTTGAAAAACAATTCTTATACCATATTTGGTTCCGTGTTTCAAGCAGCCGATGGCTTATGGCCGGCTGCTTATCACAGTGACTACCTTATTTTTTGCGAAATGTGACAGCTCCAAGCTGTGCAACGGTCTGCAATCTTCTGCATTTCGGACACAACTGCAGACTTCGACGGAATCTTTCACTTTTTAAATCGACCTTCTCCAGAGCTTCTTTATTTACCTGTGCGCTGGCTATAAGCGCTCCACATTCCTGGCAGACAAGCAGTTTTGCCCGCGACTTGAAGGGGGATATCTCTATTTCCTGCTCTTCTTCGTGGAACCTCACTTTGATAGTCCCGACCGGACAGATGGCGGCACACGCCCCGCATCCGATACAATCCTCGGAAGGCTGCCGGAAGGGTGCCGCAACGGCCTTGTCCACGCCGCGTCCGGCAAATCCGATAGCAGACTTGCCTATTATCTCCTCACAGACCTGAACGCATAAGCCGCACAGGATGCAGTTTCGCTGACTCTCCGTGACCTTCGGGTAACGCGTTTCTTTCACACCCATGCGCTTGGCCAATACCTTTAGCTCCTGGCTCTCCGGTGCTCGTGCGAGCAATAGCTCCATAACACCGCGACGGGCATGCTGTGCCCTCTCACTGTTAGTATACACGACAATATCACGGCGTACAGGGTAATTACAGGCCGTAACAAGCTGTCTCCAGTCACCGCGGTCAAGCTCAACCATGCAAAGCCGGCAGGATGCGTCGACTGAAACAGCCGGGTGGTAGCACAGCGTAGGAATCCAGATTCCGGCCTTTCTTGCAGCATCAAGAATCGTCGCGTCCTTTTTGACCCTGACCTTACATCCATCTATCGTTACTGTTGGCACTGGATCATCCTTCCTTATACCTTTAACACCGCTGCAAACGGGCATTTTTCCCAGCAGGTCCCGCAGAGTGTGCATTTTTCCTGGTCAATTACGTGGGGAACCTTCTTTTCACCGGTAATTGCGTCCACCGGGCAGTTCTTCATACAGATACCGCAGGCCTTGCAGGCTTCCGAATCTATTTCATAACGGAACAGGCCGCGACACTCCTTTGCCGGGCAGCGTTTTTCTTTAATATGTGCGTCATATTCATCACGGAAATAGCGTATGGTAGACATAGTTGGGTTTGCGGCGGTCTTACCGAGGGCGCATAGGGCCGTTCCTTCCAGCAGCTCGGCTAACTCCTCAAGCCTCTTCACATCTCCGGCCTGTCCCTCTCCATCGGTTATACGGTCGAGAACATACAGCATCTGGGCCAGGCCTTCCCGGCAGGGGGTGCATTTACCGCAGGATTCTTCCTTAAGAAAGTTGGTGAAGTACTTCGCGACGTTGACCATGCAGGTGTCCTCGTCCATGACAATCATACCACCGGAGCCCATCATCGAGCCCAGCTTTGTGAGCTCGTCGAAGTCCACACGCGCATCGAGGTGCTCTTCAGGTATGCATCCACCGGATGGACCTCCTGTCTGGACCGCCTTAAAACGTTTTCCGCCGGCTATTCCTCCACCAATCTCGTTAATGATCTGTCTAAGTGTCATGCCCATAGGCACTTCCACAAGCCCGGTATTAACCACTTTTCCGACGAGGCTGAAAACTTTTGTTCCCTTGGAATTCTCCGTCCCGATGCCGGCGAAGGATTTTCCGCCCCCGTTAATAATAGCGGGTACGTTTGCCCATGTCTCCACGTTGTTGAGATTGGTGGGTTTTTCCCAGAGGCCGCTTTCCACGGTATGGATATACTTTGCCCTCGGCTCGCCGGTCCTGCCCTGCAATGATGCCATCAATGCTGTGGACTCCCCGCAGACAAATGCGCCTGCGCCGCGGTTGATGCGGATATCGAAGCAAAAAGAGCTGCCCAGGATGTTTTCGCCAAGAAGACCGAGCTCTTTTGCCTGTTCAATTGCCAGCTTTAGGCGTTCCACCGAAAGAGGGTATTCGTTACGAACATAAATATAACCGTCACAGGAGCCTATGGCGTATGCCCCGATGAGCATACCCTCGATGACCGAGTGAGGATTTCCCTCCATAATAGCACGGTCCATAAAAGCGCCCGGATCTCCCTCGTCACCGTTGCAAATGACATACCTTGGTGAACCTTCGGCCTCTTTGCAGGAGCGCCACTTCCGTGCAGTTGGAAAGCCTCCA
>JAOUFU010000293.1 GCA_029858035.1 Phycisphaerae bacterium | reverse complement strand
CCTCTGCCAAGGCCCATTCCTTGTCCTCTACCGGCACCCATTCCTAAGCCTCTACCGGCGCCCATTCCTAAGCCTCTGCCAAGGCCCATTCCCTGCCCTCGAAAGCCGCCTCGCTGCCCAAATGGCCGAAACATCGGGCCAATATTAGGATCTCCCATCTTTTCAACTCTTTCTTGCAGCTTTGCCGTCAGTTCTTCAAGCTTTTCACGCTGTTCATCGGTCAAAACTTCCTTAACGGAGGTCATTGTGGATGCTCTTAAAATGGCCCCGTTTCCAATCGCTTTGCCGAGGTTTGTTGCTGCTTCTTGGATACCAGCTTCATCTCCTTTTACTGCAGCCTCATGTAAAGCCTTAGTTGCCTCGGCTATAGCTTCTCTTGAAGCTTCAGCCTTTTCCTTATTTGCTTCGAGGACTTTTTTGATAGCCTCTACCTGTTCGTCATTAAGGTCTAACTGGCTAAGAATCCTTAATGGCATTGCACATAAACCAGGACCTCCACCCATACCGGGCATAAACGGGCAGGCAGGTCCAATTAATCCTTGCTGTGGTCCCATACGGGGGCCGCCCGGCATATTCCACCCAGGTCCCGGTCCAGGCCTTCCGCCTCGACCACGGCCACCACGACCGGCAAGTGCCGGTGAACTTACTGCGACTAACATAAGCACAATCACAATCGTTCTTATCCATCCTGTCTTTTTCATGTTCGGCTCCTTTCTACACATTAAGTTTTGTTGTTTTTTTGTGCCCTCTACAAGGGCCTTTCTAATAGGATAGTGGTCGCTCGATAGGAAAGGTTACACTTGGAGGGCGGTTTTTCCTAAAAAAAATCTGTTTCATTTTGCTCTTCAAACTTTCCAGGTAAAAGTATATTGACATACCGGATTTGTATAGATAAAGACGGATTCAATGCCTGATTTATTGCATTGTTCCAATCAGAATTTATGGGAAGGGAAAAAAGTTATTTGCTAAGGTTCACGTTCGTTCGATACTGCCAGGACCTGCAATTGCTTTTCCGGCCAACCCATTTTTTGAACGACAGCTTTTGGGAACTGCCATCCGAAATCTTTTTTCTGATAGAGCTGTACCCAGCTGCGTTCGGCTGCCATTGTCACGGCCTGGGGCATGTCCAGATATCGCAGCACATTTAGGAAGGTCGGGCCATCACGGTGAGAGCTGGGTATGTACCATAGGTAAAGCTGCTTGATATCGGGTTCAAACAAAGAAGCATATAAAACGATGCCGGCCATATTCTTTTTGCCTTGTAGCTCCAGCGGCTTGCCGCTCAGTGAATCGATTGTACGCAGTGCCTGAATCGCGCGTCGTACGTCCCATACCCGCATGCCGTCCAGCGTCTGTCCCAGCAGCATAAACCGCCGGCGGATTTGTGTTTGCTTGCGTTCATCCGGGTTCCAGGCAGTCAGCCCGATGCCCCGCGGCGTAAAGTATGCTATTACACGCTTCGTATTCTTGAAGAATTCCTGCTTATGCTTGAAAGCGTTCTCATTCGGCTCAGGCAACGTTTGTTCATCAAGTTCATCGGCAAATCCCGCTCGCATAGCAGCCAGCCATTCTTGCCATTCTTCTTCGTCTAATACCTCAAGTGTCATCGTATCTTTCTCTTTTAGCCCGGCTTCGCGGGCTGTGTACAATCGCAAACGAACATACGGCTGGCTTGTGAAATCGTATGCGCTAAAGAGAATACCATTTCTCTCAACAGAGAATATGGTTTTTATATCGAGCGGACCTGCATCTGCTTCGGCAGGCCAGCCGCGAAACGACTTTTCCCGAAGCGATTTAATCCACGCTCTACGCTGCTTTTCCCATTCGCCGGCTGATTGCGGCACCGGTGGTTCCGGTGCCTTGGCAACGAACGATTCATGTATTTCGGTGTTGATCTGGTCCTCGGGCAGTTTGTCGAAAACCTTGAGTTGCTCCGGCTCGAAAAAAGCCACGGCTGGCTTGTCAATAAGCGGATTTTCATCCTTGAGAAAGCGATTAAACCACACAAAGGCATGAATGCGCATCTCCTGAGTATCTTTGTGCGGTCCTTCGGTTATGTGCAGACCCAGATTCTTCTCAGCATTATATAGCCTGTAGATATTCCGTACTTTTTCGTGCAGCCGAACAACACCGTCTAATGGGAAAATGTTATCTTTGTCGCTGTTTGAGATTAGGAGCGGCCTCGGCGCAACAAGTGCGGCCAGGAGAGGATAATCCCACCGGTAGGTATTGACAATGTACATACAATCGCAGTGTCCTTCAACACAGCCGAACACAACGTGATTTTGAAGGTCTGTGATGCCTGCAACAGGCACAGCCACCTTGATACGTTCGTCAAGGGTTGTGATCCACCAGCTGTACGCGCCGCCGCCGGACCTGCCTGTCACGCCAAAGCGGTCTTTGTCCACTTCTTTCCGCGTTTCAAGATAATCCAAAGCACGAATACAGTTCCATGCTTCGACGCCGGCAGGCGTATAGCCCCGGCTGTTCCACCACCACATCTTATATCGGTACGTACCGTGATGGATACCTTCAATCTCACCGAGTTGAAGTGTATCAATGGTAAAACAAACGTAGCCGTGACGTGCAAACCAGGCTGCATGGTGCTGATACTGCACCTTGTTCCCATAGCTGATACCGTCTTTCTTAACACCGCCGTGACCGCAAACGTAAAGTATTGTCGGAGCCGGCTTTTCAAGACCTTTGGGTATATACAGATTGCCCGTTACATAAAGACCTGGCCGGGATTGATAATGAATCTTCTCGACAGTAAACTCATCGTGCGCGACCTTGCCGGTTACGACGGGTACCAGCTCGGTCTTTTCCGGAAGCGGGTCAAGCCCAAGCATCTCGAACAGTTGCTGTCGATAAACATCGCGCTTTGACTTCCAATCATCGAGCGTTTTGATATTGCCCAGGCACTCGTCGCGCAGCTTCGAAGTCTCGGCGCGGAAGTACTCGACGAGAATCTTGTCATAAGGGCTTGTACCAATTGCCCACTTGTCTAAAGCCAGACAAGGAATGCTAACGCATAGCAGTGGGAAAACAAAGCAGGCCCAGTAGGTCAATTGTGATTTTTCGTAAATAACCATTTTTGCCTCCTGAATTGAGATATCGAAATTCATTTAATTATGATAACCACACATCAAGATTTTCTTTAACAAAATCATCATCGACAAGCTGAGGATAATTTTCTATTATTTTATCTATCATTTCGGCCTGACCGGGTGACAGGCATTCATTCTTATCGAGTGTCCGTACTTCTTCAACAAGACCCTGCCGTTTCAACACATACAATATGCCGGGAATGCAGCCGGCGAAACGATTGTCGGCATCGAAGATTGCCTTATTGGCTAACGTCAATTGACTCGCTAATGTCAGCATTTCCTGTGGAATTTGCATCTTTGTTTCACGAATTTCCTTAATGCGACTAAGATACTCAACCGCTCTTTTCGTCCAGCAGGCCCACTGGCCTAACAGCCCGCCGACAATCTCCAGAGACACCTTACGGCCATCAACGTCAAACTCATAATGTGTGAGTAAATCCAGAATTATGCTGTCGTCATTGCCTGTATATAGTGCGATTTCATCAGCTCTGCCGGAGTGCGCGACCGCTTCGATCACATCAAGCGTTTGATATCTGTTAAATGGCGCAATCTTTATGGCAACCACTTCTGGAATCTCAACGAATTTTCTCCAGAATTCTGCTCCAAGTACCATTTGGCTAATCGTTTCCTGCAAATAAAATCCCATAATCGGTATGACTTTGGCCACCTGCCGGGTGTGGTCTATCAGTTCGTTTATGGATTTTCCTCTCAGAGCTGTAAGGCTAAGCAATCCAGGATGATAATCAAGATCTCGGGCCAGCTCGGCCTCTTTCACGGCCTGTTTGATCTCACCCACAATCCCTGCAATCATAATTGGTTTGCCGCTATTTTTTGATTCAGTCCACTGTTGTGCCGTTTCACTGGCCAGATCCAGCACAGGCCGGTACAGGCCCACTTTCGGATCATGGATGGCAAACTGGGTCGTGTGTACACCTACCGCCAATCCGCCCGCGCCGGAAGCCAAATAATAACGAGTTAATGCCTTTTGGTGTTGCTCATCAATGTTATTGTCCGTTCGCAGGGCCAGTGGATGTGCCGGAATAACACAACCTGAATGCAATTTGTTGATGATTTCCGAGTTCACCATAAAAAAACCGCTATTAGAACTTGCCGTCACGTATATCGTATTTTGTCGGCTTGTTTAAGATTTTTTTGCCCGATGTCACCCATTTCACTATCACAGACACCATTTCCTCAAGTGTCGTCTTCGGATAGCCAAACTTACTGAAACAATAAGATGCGTTAGAAAGCAGGGCTGTCTGTGCCTCCTGAGATATGAATCTTGGTTCTTTGTTGAGTTTCTTGCCAATTAGCTCAGCCAGTTGACGGATAGGAATTGTGTCCGGCCCGGTGACATTAAGAATAGCCGGTGGCGATTTTGCCAGACTCATAGCCTGGATGATATAGTCGTTAGCGTCCCTCTGCCAGATAAGGTTAACGGCACCCATCGTCAAATCAATAGGTTTATCATTTAGTATTTTTAAGGTAAGGTCTACGATAATACCATAGCGTGGCTCGTTAGAATAATTGAGTCTGACTAAGGTCACTGGCGTATTATGAAGCTGTGAGAAATACTCAAACATCCGCTCTCTACCGAGGCACGATTGGGCGTATTCACCTATCGGCTCGGGGAAAGTTTCTTCTCCTGCTCCGCCACTGTTGATATCAACGAGAGGATAAACATTGCCGGTGGAAAACACCACAATTCGTGCATCTTTATAATGTCGTGCTACAAGACCTGGTAAAAAGCTGTTTAATGCCCATGTTAATGGCTGATTGCCTGTGGTACCGAACTTCATGCCGGCCAAATAGAATACATTCTCTACTTCGGGCAATTCGCAATATTGCGATTCATCCAGCAGGTCTGCCTCGATAGTCTCGACTCCTGCCTCCTCGATTCTGGCCTTCACTGCCTTGTCACCGAATCGCGAAACAGCGTAAATATTCTTGTTGCCCGATGCCTTCTTCAGCATCAATGCCAGTGTCGGACCCATCTTGCCGCCGGCCCCTAAAACAACGATATCACCATTCAGTGTGGCGACTGCTTTCCTGGTTGCCTCCGTTGGTTCACTTAGAATGTCCTCCATGCCGCTTTCGATTATCCCAGATATATCTATCATACCTTCCTCTATATTCGATATCGAGAATTAGCTCTCCGTAAGGAGTCCCTAGGACAACATAAGCACAATTCGCCACAGAACCCGTACGGCCATAAGTACAACAACCACTAATCCAAGACCGGTCAATATGTTCAAAACAACCGAATTACGTCGGTCACCCATAATGTCTTTCTGGTTCGCAAGCCACAGTATTGTAACAGCCATCAGAGGATTACCTATGACTGTAAGGGCCGCGCCGAAGATGATAGCATCAACCTTCTTGATGGGAGTATTCAGAACAATCATAGCCACAGCCATCCCAATTAACAGCACCATGACAGTTAAACGACGTGACCATGGATCGCTGAGTTTTGCAGGTTTACCGATTCCGTCAGCCAAAATGCTGCCTCCAATCATCGCGTTTATAACAAACGGATTCATTGCCACGGCAAAAAGGCCGATACAGAACAGTGTGTGAGAGCCTCTACCAAGTAAAGGTCGTAGTTGTGTCGCCAGCACGCTGATATCGTTTGCCTCCTGTCCACGCAGGACTGTACCGGCAGTGATTAGGATAATTGCGCTGACACCCGTAATTACGCAAACGCCGGCGATCGAATCAACAATCCCCCGGTCATAGTCTTTAATTGTCCATCCTTTCTCTCTGACCAAATTACCCTGGTA
>JAOUFU010000292.1 GCA_029858035.1 Phycisphaerae bacterium | reverse complement strand
AGCAAATAGTCAAATAGTGGACAATTCGGCCATACTTGATGGTCCTTGATAATACATTTGATAATACTGTATTTTTTGTGGTTTCCTGATATGCTTCTTTGCACAGGGATTTTAGATTATAGGAATTTCTTGTTGTGAGTAATCCCCACATACCTGCCTCACAATCCTCCAGGATAAGATATAAATAAAAACCATTGATGATGAGAGCTGTATTTCTGTTGGATTGAGAAGCTTTGACCGATATAGAAAAATGACTCCTATTCAGCCAAGGAAAGAGGGAAAAGGAATAAGCGAGATTATGGAGAGATATACGATGACATTGTTGAAGAACTCAGTGGTGGATTCATGTGTGAGACAGATGAGGCCTATACGTTGCAAGGCATACCTATAAAAAGACTATATATATCTACAAATTTTGAATTGAATCACATTTGAAACAGAAGTAAACTTTTTATTATGGTCAAATTCATACCGAACATTCTGACTTTCACGCGGTTTGCCCTGACTTTCATCTTCCTGGGCATGATTCTGTACTCACCATCGGCCACAAACAAGCCGCTCTTTCTGGACATTGCCTTTGTCCTGTTTGTCATCGCCGAACTAACGGACATTATTGACGGCAAGATAGCCCGAAAATTCAATGTTGGAAGCAAACTGGGGCGAATGACAGACCCGCTCGCCGACAAAATCCTGGTCTGCGGGGCCTTTGTCTGTTTTGCGATAATCGGTGAGCCGAGACTGTTTGGTTTGGAGCCAGTGATATTAGCGGTGATTCACTGGTCCGTGGCCGGGATACTCATTCTCAGGGAAGCTTACGTTACCTTAATACGCCATATCACAGAAGCCCGCGGGCTTGTCTTTCCGGCAGTTGCCACCGGCAAGGTCAAGGGAGTTCTGCAGGCCTTTACTATCGGTACGGTGATTATTAAGATGGCCCATGTTCAAACCGCAACCTGGGGGTACTGGTTCACTACTGCGGCTTTTTTGCTTATGTCAGCCTTCACAGTCATATCCGGCTTTGCAGCAACCCGGCGAAGCTGGTGGAAAAAAGCGAAATAACTTTTCAGGAACATCCCCCGATTTTCTTTTTTGGATAAAAACCATCGAGGAGGGAAGCCGTGGGACTGATTTTCTATTAATCAAATTTAATATGGCGTAATAGCGGGGACAGTATTTGCCTTTGTAATATTTATAACCGGTAAAAATGGCTTGTCCATCAACAAAAAAATAATAAAATTGCGATATTTAACCAGAAATGGGAAATTACCTGTTGGCCTAAACTAAACAATGACAGCACCACTGACCAGCAATCGAAAAGGATGGTCTCTTCCGATAATATGGACACTCCTTTTCATTGGCTTGATAGTATTTTTGATCCACAAATATGGCTGGTGGTGGCTTGTTATTCCTCCGGCATTATTTTTTGCAGTAGCCATCGCATCTATTGTTATTCGTGGAAGAAAGGGTCTGGAAAGAGAAAAATTCCTGCAATATCTTCGGCTTCCTCTTTATGGCCTATACCACATAAACAATATTGAGCAGTCATCAACCGGTGACTATCTATATGATATTGTTCCAGAATTCAGAGATGAATACAGCGTAGAAGAACAAGACGAAATAATAAAGTCGATGGAAGCGGCCATAACCGACAATAGCATGGATTTTTCCGAGGCACTCCCAAAATTACCCTTTGATGACGATGATATCAGACAACATCTAAGAGCAACATTAAAACGTTTGAGAGAACAAGTGGGCCAACAAGGAGATGTGGAGGGATAGTTTTGCCCTGCTTATGGACATGAAGAAATAAGAAGCATGGAGTAAGACGGGAGAACGGCTGGACAGTTTGACGGAAGACGGAGCCATTCCCAAACAAAGTTTTCCACTTGTGGACGCATTTCAGCGGAGGCTACCAAAGCGTGCAAGCGGTGAATGTTTTGAAGATATTATCTGATTTTTTCGTCGGGCAGTTCCGCTTTTATACCCAGATAGAGCGGCATTTTATCGGGCAATGCCCCGGTTTCGGCCATCAGGCGGCGAAGGTCGGCTTTTAGCTCGGTGACTTTGCGAGCATATTTCGGGTCGTCGATCAGGTTGTTTTTTTCAAGCGGGTCGTTGGCCAAATCGTAAAGCTCTGCTTTGTACTGGTCGGGTTTATCATCGCCATTGGGATAGTGGACATATTTGAACCGGTCGGTACGAACGCCGCGGACGTTGGGCGTGTATGGGAATTGCTTTTCATAGTCATAGGAGTAATACCAGGATTTACGCCAGCCGGCGGTGCGGCCGGTGAGCAGTTTCTTCCAGGATTTTCCGTGTATGTTTTTAAGTGGTTCTGCGCCGCAGATATCGAGGATGCTCGGGGCCATATCAACATTCAGGACCATTTCGTTGATGACAGTGGCGGGCTTAATGAGCTTCGGGAACCGAACCAGCAGGGGGACTCGAATACTGGCCTCGTGCATTGTTCGCTTGTCGGTCATGCCGTGCTCGCCCAAGAAGAAGCCGTTATCGCCGGCGAGAACTATGACGGTGTTGTCCAATTGGCCAAGGTCTTTGAGCGTTTCATATACCCTGCCTACACTGTCGTCCACGGATTTTATGGTAGCGGTATAAGCCCTGACGAACTCGGCGAATTTGAGCACACCTTCGGCGCTGGTATCGGGGAAGTCTTTGCGGAAACCGAAGATTGGACCGTATATGCCGTGCCAGGTATTGAGGCGTTCTTTAATCCATTTGGGCTTGCCTTCGAGGTTAAAGGCGGTCCAGGGATAACGAATCTCTATGTCATCGTAGATATGTTCGTATTTGGTCTCCGGCGTAAAGGGGGTGTGCGGGGCTTTGTGCCCTATCATCAGGAGGAAGGGTTTATCATGTTCGGCCTTGAGCCAGTCAACGGCCATATCGGTTACGCGGTGGGTGTAGTAGCCTTTTTTGACCTGGCGTTCCCCGTTGATATTGAAGGTTGTGTCGTAGTATTTGCCCTGGCCTTTATGGGTAATCCAATAGTCGAAACCCGGTCGGCGTTCGTCGCTTTGTTCGCCCATGTGCCACTTTCCTATGTAGGCCGTCTCGTAACCGCTTTGCTGCAGGCGCAGGGGATAGCTCGGCAAATCGGCGGGGTAATCGGTGAAGTTATTGGTTACCTTGTGTGCATGAGCATACAGGCCGGACAAAAACGAGGCCCGGCTGGGCGAACAGAGGGATGTAGTGACGAACATATTGGCGAACCGTGCGCCTTCTTCGGCAATGCGGTCCATGTTGGGGGTCTTCAAAAAGGGATGTCCCTCACAGCTCATGGTGTCCCATCGCTGGTCGTCAGTGAGAATGACGACGACATTGGGACGAGATTCGCGACCGGCAAGGCCGCGGGCCTGAGCGAAAGCCAGGGACGTGGCTGCTGCAACAGAACTTTTCAGGAAACGTCTGCGATTTATAGCACTCATAATATCTCCTCTTGTATTATTAATTTTTGGAGGTTTTGTCACACTCGACTTCGCTGTCTTTCAGGAGCTGAGCGAGCTGAGGTTTTAATTTTCGGATAGCGTTGCCGCGGTGCGAGATTGCGTTTTTTTCCTCGCGGTTCAGTTGGGCAACGGTTTTGTTCTGGTTCGGAACGAAAAAAACGGGGTCGTAGCCGAAGCCGTTATTTCCGATTTCCTTATCGGTTATCAGACCTTCCAGTGTCCCCTGCGTTTCAATTAAGATTTCATCGGGATTTGCCAGGCAGAGAGAGCAGACAAACCTTGCTGTTCGTTTATCGGAAGGGACGCCTTTTAAGAGTTCCAAGACCTTAGCGATGTTTTTATGGTCTATCAGGGTTCTATCCGGGCTTTTTACGCCGGAGAATCTTGCCGACTCGACGCCGGGGGCACCATCCAAGGCGTCGATTACGAGGCCTGAATCATCGGCGATTGTCCAGAGGCCGGTTGCTTTTGCGTAGCCGACGGCTTTTTTGCGAGCATTTTCGCTGAAGGTGGTGCCATCCTCTTTGACTTCGGGGACGTTCGGGAAATCAGCCAGCGTAAGCCATTTGACATCGAGGTCGAGCATCGCCTGCAATTCAGCCGCTTTGCCGGGATTTGTTGTAGCAACGAGAATTTTGTGTTTCATCACCTATGCATCCCCGTCAGCTTAATAGTTTTTTTAACAGTGCCCGCTGGAAGTGGAGACGGTTTTCCGACTGGTCGAATATAATGGAATTGGGGGACTCGAAGACTTCGTCTGTGATTTCGAGGCCGCGATAAGCCGGCAGACAGTGCATAATCTTTGCATCAGGTGGTGCGGCTTTTAGCAGCTCGGCGTTTACCTGAAAGCCGGCGAAGTCGGCGCAACGTTTTTGCTTTTCGGCCTCCTGGCCCATACTGACCCAGGTGTCGGTATAAATGATATTGGCACCAGCAACGGCCTGGGCAGGGTTGTTTGTCTGGGTGACGGTGCCGGGTGCAATTTGATTTGCCTTTTGGATCGATTCGGCGTCGAGCTGGTAGCCGGGCGGGGTGGCAAGAACCATCTTCATGCCCAGCTTTGCAGATGCAAATGCGAGGGAGCGTGCGACGTTGTTGCCGTCGCCGATGAATGCGATTTTCAGGCCTTTCAAATCTTCGCAATGTTCCTGCATGGTTAGCACGTCGGCCATTGCCTGACAGGGATGGAGCCAGTCGGTCAGCGCATTGATTACGGGTACGCTTGAAAACCTGGCTAATTCGATTATAGTAGAGTGCTCGAAGGTCCGCGCCATTATTCCGTCGACATATCGGCTCAAGACCCTTGCCATGTCCTTGACAGGCTCGCGTTTTCCGATGCCGCCGATGTCTTCGGGCTTGACATAGATCGCACCTCCGTCGAGTTCTGCCATTGCGACGTGGAAGCTGATTCTGGTTCTTAGGCTGGGCTTTTCGAACAGCATCGCGAGGACTTTGCCGGTAAGACACAAATCGTTTCCGCCGACGCTATAAAGACTTTTCAATCGTGCACTTGTGCGTAACAAGTCTTTTAGCATCTCGGTGGTATAATCAGTTATAGAGAGAAAATCTTTCACTTTGCTTGCTCCGTTAAAACATTATCAAGTATATCGACGGCCTCGTCTATCTGGGATTTCGTTACAATCATCGGCGGCATGAAGCGCAAGACAGTACCCTGAGTGCAGTTTATCCTGAGGCCTTTTTCCAAACATTTATCGACTATTTGGGAGCCCGGGCTTGTTAATTGAACGCCAATCATCAATCCAACGCTTCGGACATGGTCGATGATAGAATGCTTTTGCTTTAGCAGGTCGAGTTTTTCTTTTGTGTATTTGCCCATTTTGTCGGCATTTTCGAGCAGGTTCTCTTCTTCTATCGCCTCAATGACCGCGACGGCCGCGGCACATGCCAGGGCGTTGCCGCCAAAGGTGGATGCGTGCTTGCCGGGTACGAGGGAGGCAGCGACTTCTTCTTTTGCCATCATAGCCCCTATTGCGACTCCGCCGCCGAGAGCTTTCGCCATCGTCATAATATCCGGTTTGACATCGAAATGCTGATATGCGAACCATTTGCCGGTTCGGCCTACTCCAGTTGTTACCTCATCGAAAATCAGAAGCGCGCTATTTTCGTCGCAGAGCCGGCGTATTGTTTGCAGGTACTCTTTTTCGGCAATGTTTATTCCACCCTCTCCCTGGATGGGCTCTACCATAACGGCAGCGACCTCATCGGTGAATGCGGCTTTGAGTGCAGGTATATCGTTAAAGGGGACATAGACAAATCCGGGCAGCAAAGGCAAGAGACCATCGTGATGCTTTGGCTGAGCAGTTGCTGTCAGAGTGGCAAATGTGCGGCCGTGGAAGCTGCCTTCGCAGGTGATGAACTTATATTTTTGCTGCGGAGTGTGGAGGCGAGCCAGCTTCATTGCGGCCTCGTTTGCCTCGGCGCC
>JAOUFU010000291.1 GCA_029858035.1 Phycisphaerae bacterium | reverse complement strand
GACTTCGAGCCAGTGTTCTACTGAGATAAGTAATCTTTTCGCCAGCGAGACCCGGTCGGTAATTGAATGACTTTCGATGTCGATGCTTGTTGCGATTGGTTGTAATTCGGGAGGAAAGGAGTCCTTGTTCTGGTGACAGTTTATTCCAATGCCGAGGATATAGACGCCGACGTCGTTATTTAGCTTTGATTCGAGCAGGATGCCGGCCACCTTTTTGCTGTTTAGTATTATATCGTTTGGCCATTTGATTTTTGCTTCGGTTCCACCGATTTCACCCAGCCCATCGGCGACTGCTGTGGCACAGGCAATTGAAAGCAGCTCGGGATTTAGTTTGCAACCAGTTAAAACAACCGAACATTGAATACTATCTGCCCGGCCGCTGTGCCATTTTGAGCCGGCCCGGCCCCGGCCTGCGGTTTGCTCTTCTGCAAAAATTACCAGTCCGTCATTGTCCTTGTTTTTTGCATACTCGGCGGCAACATCGTTTGTGCTTGATGTGCTGTTAAAAACGAGGATCTTCCTGCCGATGCGTCCGGTTTTCAGATTTGCACTTATTTTGTCGGGATCGAGAGCGTCACTCTTTGCACCTGCCATAAGCTACCTGTCGAGTGCAATGTCAACGGCCCTTGCCGAGTGAGTGATTGCGCCTACTGCTATTCTGTCGATACCGCACTGGGCAATGGCCGAGACGTTGCTTAACGTTATGTTGCCCGAGGCCTCAAGCAGGGGCTTCTTGTTTTTACCGCGCATTTCGTTTCGCATGTCCACAGCGTGCTTTAACTGCCATTGGCCCATATTATCGAGAAGAACAATATCAATGCCCGGAATCTTTAATACGTGATTAAGCTGGTCATCGACGTGGTCAACCTCCACGGCGACAAACTTGGCGCCTTTTATTTTTCGGGCTTCTTCGACTATTTTTTTCAGCTTTGGGTAAAAGTTTCTGCCGAGCTGCGCGAGGTGGTTATCTTTAATCAAAATACCATCATATAATCCGAGTCGATGATTGTATCCGCCGCCACAACGAACGGCGTATTTTTCGAGGATTCTCCAGCCGGGCATTGTCTTCCGCGTATCGTAAACCTTCGCTCTTGTACCCTGTACGGCACGAACGAATTTGCGGGTTGTCGTAGCTATCCCGCTGAGCCGCTGCAGGAAGTTAAGCATGACCCGCTCGGCGCTCAGCATAGAACGCAAAGGGCCATCGATCGTGGCAATTCTGCATCCAACGTAAGCCGATTCGCCGTCTTCGACGTAAACCTTTAACTTGAGCCTTTCATCATACTGTCTGAGGACCTCCCGGACGAGTTCCATTCCACATACGACTATTTCCTCTCGCGATATGATATCCGATTTGGCTACAGTATCACCTTTGAAAAGAAGCTCACTTGTCATATCACCCCGGCCAAGGTCCTCTTCGATTGCCAGCTGGATGATTTTCTGTACTTTTGCAATATTCAGTTTTTTCATTTTACTATTTCCAGAGCTGTTAAGTTGCTAATCAATCTGATATTTCCTATTAATAAGGTTACAGAATATCATTTTTTCCTTAAATATCCCACAGCATAATGGTGGAGAGCAGCATTTTTTTGCCTTTGAAATTGGGTTTTTTCCGGCTTCGCCAGAGGCTACGCCGCGACAGATTGGCTTTGATTGGGTTTGTTTTGGCATTTTATTGGCTTTAATTGGCTTTGATTGGCTTTGAATTGGCTTTGAATTGGCTTTAATTGGCTTTGTTTTCCTAATTGACCAAGTGTCCATTTGCTCATAATCCATTGCTAATACTTTATTTACGTTCATTTGACTTTTTCGGAAATTGGGTTCGTTTTGCATAAAAAGGTTTATAATTTCGTACGTAAGAATTCGTACATCTTCACTTTTGGGGTTGGCTGGCATAAGAATATGCAGGCTGGCAAAATACGAAATTCGAAGCACGAAATCCTCCACAGGACACCTTACGGTGGAAACAATATCAAAATATAAATGACCTAAATTCAAAACAACTCGTCGACGGGGCGACGCCTCGTTAATGGTAAATGGTAAATGGTAAATGGTTTTTGACTGTATCTTCATATTGGGTAAGGAGTTATCTGGCATGCTGAAATCCGAAATCCTAATATCGAAATTCGAAACAAATTCGAATGAACGAAAATAAAATGTTCAAAACACTGGCTTATTAGCCAGAAAATGGGTTTTTCGCGGGCGACTTGCCCCCCGTCTACTGCCATTTCTATGGCGATTATAATTATACCAAACATGGCCGGGATGTTCAATGGAAAATGAACTTTTTTGAAAAAAAAGTTCATAAGAGCACAAGAGCATAAGGCATAAGAACATAAATGATTTAACAAAAAAATGAGCAGAAAATGCACAAAAGAGAGCAAAAAATGACCAAAAAGATACATAAAAAGCTCAAAAGTAGCCACGAATGTACACGAATCTAAATTGACGGATTGAGGGATTTGGGGTGTTTTGGGGTGTGAAAGAGGCGAGATTTTTTCTTTTTTTAGTTGCTTTTCAGCCGCTTCCATGGTACAGGATTATCAGCTTTCATTGATGGGGAACAGCTATGACGAGAGAAGATTAGTTGCAATCGTTTTTACGTAAGCGGGACGGAACCCGGAGAATATATCACTTTTTGAAGGGAGAAGAAGTGCGAAAGCAATCAATTCTTGTATTGGTAATTTTTGTTCTTGTGGTCGCTCCTGCGGTCACCGCTATCTGGATCCAAGTAGTTCCCGAGTACCAAGCCAGAGCCGAAGTTCGAGTTCGGCGGCCTATTATCGTAAACACCCAGGTCTCCATTATAAGGAGTTCAGCAGTCCTTCAACGTGTGTGGAATCAGCAGGAAGTCCAGGAGACACAGTGGTACAAGAAGCCTCGGAAATCGCTTGTGCAGCGGCTGCTCGGAAACCAACCTGCGTCCCCTACGGAAAGGCTCAGGGATGACCTTTCCGTCTGGCATCGAAAAGAAACCGAGATAATTGACGTCACCTTTATGGACTCCAGTGCCAAAGATGCCAAGCTTATTCTGGATACTGTTTTGAACCAGTATATAAGATATATTGGGGTCAAGTCCGATTCGACAAAGGACAAGCTCTACCTCCGACTGGTAGACGAGTGCAAATCTTTGGAAAACGAAATCCAAGAGATAGAGAAACAACAGGCAGAATTTCAAGGTCTTTTTGAAAGCGCCCAATTACTCGAGAAGGAGAACAATGATTTGCGTCTCAAGCGTGAGTTGTTCAACAGGGTTCGGCAGCGTCTGGACCAGGAGAATATGAAGCGCAACGTCCCCATTCCTATCGAGGTGTTGTCGTCGGCCTCCGTATCCTCCAAGCCTTACAAGGACCGTCGAATTGTGTTCACTGCCATGGCGCTGGTTATCGGCAGTATCGGAGTAGGCTTTACCGGCTGGCTCCTCAGAAGAAAAAGAATGTTGTAGATTATCTGCTGGGTCTGGGTGCGTTGATGTTGAGAAGAAAAAGTGGTTAAGCCTGTCCACAGAATCTGCCTGTTTTCTGGATTTTCCGCCCGGTCCAATAGACCTGCGGTAAAACCGCAGGCTAAATATAGATTGCTGCTGTACGCTTCCGCTAATAATTAGAAATAATGGTGTGGCAAGCCTTAACCTAACACTGTGGCTAAACAATTTGAATTCCAGCCCCCCAATCAGATAGGGGTAAGTTTCGCGGGAATGACACTTCTTAATAGTTCCCTCGGCTGCGCTCGGAATGACAAATTAGGTTTTGTTAGAGTGCCTAAGCCTTATTTATTATGGAAAACGCTTTATTCACGGGCAGGATGCCCGTGCCACTAACGCTTTATCCATGGGCAGGATGCCCGTGCCACAAGATTAAACTTAATATATGGCATATCACCCTTACTTGGCCATAGCTAAAGTCTACTTTTGCATAAAGCAAGCCGCATTAACGCAAAAGTCAACTAATTACGTGGCTATCGAGAAAATCATGGCAGGAAAGCCTTATACAATTTTGGTATAACGGAAACTGAATCAAACGCCTTTTTTATATCTTTTATGCTTCTTTGCGGCTAATGAGCAGGCCCGTATCAAAAATTGTTCCAAAGTTTGGAGGTGCACCACCAAACTGGCGCAGTATTTTTGTTTTGGTTCTTGTCAAAGTAGTGACAGTAGTTTATTCTAATACGACCTTGTTGCGAAGTGGCTTATTGTAAGCAGCGAAGAAGTTATGGGAACGTAAATATTTGACATTCGCCGTTGGCAGGGACTAAATACCCGGCGCGATACTAACCTCATTTGGGCAAATGATTTTTCTGAGACGCTGTTAGGGAGCAACACAATGAAAATACGAATCAAATCTCTTTGCAGAATTTCGGCGTTTTTTGTGGTAGTAAGCCTGGCCATTTCAACAGGGTGCGCCCGGAAAACGCAGGCGTTATTCACTAAAGCCGAGCTTATTACCTGTAGCCGGTTAGCAGTGCTTGGTCTGACCCCTGAACAGGAACAGATATTCATGGCTTCCTACACCAAGAACTTTCCCGGGCAAGTCATTACGTTTGTTGAAAGGAGCCGATTGCAAGAGATCATCAGTGAGCAGGATTTGCTGCAAGGAAGATTAGATGACAGAACCCGGGCCAAGGTAAAGCAGGTTCTCGGCGTTGAAGCTCTTATAATGTGTACATATTATGACGGGACCATTGGTGCCGGTAGAAAGAAGCTGCGTGTTCGGATCGTAAACAGCGAAACAGGAACTATTGTGGGGTCGGTAATAACCCAGGCACATGACAACTTCGAATACCATTGTGACACTGCGATAAAGGCACTCAAGGCTGATCTTATGAGCGAAAGACATTACAAATATTTGGACCGCTAAAAGCAGTCTCTCGAATTGGTATCACGGCCAAGATGGCCGTGCCACCAAGAAATTAACGGCGGCTAAACACATACGTCGAAACTGTGATTTTGAGAAGGAAAAGAGGTTAAACCTGCCCAAAGAATCTCCCACAGTAGCTATCAGAGGGATTTTACGCTCGTAGAATGGCTGAACGGTTAATCCGGGGAATCAGGGTCAATACCTTTTTTATATCTTTTATGTTTTTGTGCGGCTAAATGGTTGCTTTTCTTTTTGCTTGACTCGACGAGGACAAATTCCGGCAGCTCTTTCAATTCCCGCAACTGGTCTCGCAAAAAGGCCGCCCGCTCGAAGTCCAGGGCCTGGGCCGCCTCAAGCATTTCTTGTTCAATCTGGCCGGCCAGCTCAACTTTTTCATATTCACCGTCGCTGAAATGGACCGCCTGGCGGGCAATCTGCCTGGCTTTTATCTGCTGGGTCAGGCTTTTGCGGATTTCCTTTCTTATCGTTTCGGGCTTAATATTGTGTTCTTTATTGTATTTTAACTGGATTTTCCGGCGCCTGTTTGTTTCGTCAATAGCTTTTTGCATCGATTTGGTGACCGTATCGGCGTACAAAAAGACAGTGGCGTTGATGTTTCTGGCGGTCCTGCCGATGATTTGTATCAGCGATGTCTGACTTCGCAGAAAACCCTCCTTGTCCGCATCAAGAATCGCGACGGCGGAAACCTCCGGCAAATCCAGACCTTCCCGCAGCAGGTTTACTCCCACCAGAACATCGAACCGGCCTTTGCGTAAGTCCCTGAGTATTTCAATTCTTTCGAGGGTATTGATTTCGCTGTGCAGATAACGGCATTTGAATCCTTTTTTTGTTATGAAGCCGGCGAGGTTTTCGGCCATCCTTTTCGTCAGGGTAGTAACGAGCATTCGCTCTTTGGCCTGGACACGTTTTGCGATTTCATCGAGCAGATGCGGCACCTGATTTCCGGCCGGGTGTACGAAGATATCAGGGTCCACAAGTCCGGTCGGCCTTATGATTTGCTCGACAACCTCATTATGACATTGTTCCAGCTCGAAC
>JAOUFU010000290.1 GCA_029858035.1 Phycisphaerae bacterium | reverse complement strand
AAAGGGAAAGAAATCATTATTCAGCCAAACAATAAGAAAATAAGACAGCTTGTAAAAGTGTAAAAGTTCTAGAGAATAAAAATAGGCGGCGAATCAACTTTCGTTGATTCCCCGCCTTTTCGATTTCACCTTTCTAGAAGTATCCAGATATCTCTTTCAATAGCACGGCTTGCTGCTTCGTGGGTTTCAATTACGTGTGGTAATTTTGCCAATCGGGTTTTGAGTTCTTTTTTGAATTTTGCCACTTTTTCATCAATCCATTGCTCATTAGATACTATTTGGAGAAATTTCTGCTTTACTCCGGCGAGCACCTTCCTCGCGTCTTTCAGCTCTTCAATCATTTTTATGAACTCTTTCAGTTTGTCCGGATTCTGGCTTTTTCTGATTTCGTCCTTAAGCGCGTTAAATCCGGATTTGAAGTCTTCGGGAATCCCTAATTCTTTTGCTCTTTTTTCTATTTTGTCGAGGACTAATCTCCAGTTTCTTTCTGAATCACAATAAAAAATACTACCAAAAGCAAGAAGACTATAATATAACAGTGTACAACCCAGGACATGTGAACTAAACGTCACAACTAAAAACAGTGGTCCGAATACTATAATAAGAGCAATCCATTTTTCCTTAGAGAAAGGACCTATCATAGCCCAAAAAATCCATGTGAAAAATCTTTTAAAGATCATCGCATACCTCCTTTTAAATTTTCTTTATGATATATCCTTATTTAATTTTTGTCAAATCTTTTTGAGAAATTGACAAAAGTTTAATTATTTTTTATAATTTTAAAAAGGAGGTAAAGATGTCGAAAAAAATCAGATGCGGCGTCCTTTCTATCTTGTTCTTTGTATTGGCTTTCAGAGTAGTTTTTAACACATGTCTTCACAAATATGATGAATTTAGCTGGAAGCGGGGTTGGCACATCATAAACTTTGGTGCGATGATTAACGATATTGGTTATGTGTATGCCGAATCGAATAAAAAAGGGCAGCTGTTTATGACTATTCGGGAAGCAGAGCTGTTTGATGCCGGACCCAGATTGGTTGTTTTGATAGAAGTTTATTTGAATGATTTGAACAAGCCCAAGGGTTATCAACTGCGAATTGATAGGGATGGTCTTGTGGTTAAGCCGCCTCAAACTTTAACAATTCTCGAGGAGATGTTCCGGAGGGAAGTGTTTGACGATGAAATAATACCCAAACATGTCCGAAGGCAGATTGCCCTAATCGTTATGAATCAGAAAGAGCAAAAGCTTGACAAAGACAGATTTATCTGATAGAATGGAAACAATCCCGAACAATCGGGAAATTAAATTCAAGAAGGAGGAGAGATCGTGTTCAAAAGGGATCTCGGGAAGATGCGTTTGACCCTTTCGCTGAACGGACATTCTACAGAGGTCTGGGTTAAGAACATCGAGGTTCATTCCCGGCGCGTCAACTTGGCAAACCTGCCTCAGTCCGAAATCAACGAGCTGATATATGGGGTCAAGGATGCGATTCTGAAGCGCGCCGCAGATTGTCTGACCACGGCGAGTGTGCGCTCTCATTTTCTCAGAAGCAGTCCGGTTGTTCAGGAGGGTGTTTGGTGGCATGCGTCTCTTGCCACGATCGAACCGATTCACTTTCGGAGAATCACCAAGGTTCCGTCGGAGCCTCAAGTCCTACGTCCGATGACGGATGACGTAAGGCGCACTTTTTAAAAAACAAGTTTTGGGGCGAAACAGGCTAAGCCTGGTTCGCCCCCTTATTGTTTTTGCTATTTTTTTATGCTACGCTGAAACTGTAATATTTATGTTAAAGCCGGAAACAATCGATAGAGAACAGAAACTCGTTTTGGAAGTTAAAAAAGGAAACAAAGAAGCCTTCGGAGAGCTTTATGATTTGTATGCTCCGAAGCTTTTTCGCTTTATCAGATTAAAAGTCAATTCCCAGGTTTTAGCCGAAGACTTGTCTTCCGAATCATTTTTGAGAATTTGGGAATATTTAAAAGAACAGAAGCGCGAGATTGAAGAGAGCTTTCAGGCATTATTATACAAAACCGCTCGCAATTTAATAGCGGATTATTATAAGAAAAAAAGCTCCCAGGAAATTTTTATGGATGATGATTTCAGGGAGTTTTTGAGCCAGGAGCCGGCAAAGGATGAAATCAATTCAAAAGAAATAGCAGACCAGATTCATAAAGCTTTAACAAATATAAAAGAAGAATATCAGAATGTTTTGATTTGGTATTATGTTGAAGAGCTTTCTGTCCCGGAAATCGCCAAAATCATGGACAAGTCGCAGGGCGCAGTCAGAGTCTTGATTCACAGGGGATTGCGTTCTTTGAAAGACCATCTTTCAGAACAGGATTAGGGTGTTGACAATGAGCTCATTTCAGGCTAATATTACAAGTGTAATAAAACCCGTAATTAAAGTGTAACAAATCGGGTTTTCATTCGTCATATATAGTAGAGCGAAACCAGAGCGATTGGGAGGGGTAGTCTATGGATGATTTTATTGTCAAACAATTAAAGACTCTGGGCAAAATTAGGCCTTCT
Organism: Phycisphaerae bacterium; assembly: GCA_029858035.1. GTDB lineage: Bacteria > Planctomycetota > Phycisphaerae > Sedimentisphaerales > Anaerobacaceae > CS2-K091. The sequence continues at coordinate 3,394 of JAOUFU010000290.1, read as the reverse complement.
GCTTCCTGGCTGTCTAGTCAGAGAAGTTTTTTAATTTCAGAAATATCCAGGAACAAGGAACCAATGTCTTCCTTTGTTCCTGTTTTTAATTTTTTCAACCTCAATTTTAAAAAGCATTTCAGGCCGGTCTTCGCCATTGCCATGGTATTGATTGTTCTGGTGAGTTGTTTCGGGACAATCGGAATAATCGGAGCTGCCCAGAACAGTTTGCCTGGCGATCCTCTATACGGCTTGAAAACATTTTTTGAACAAACCCAATTAACCTTTGCTTCTACTGATGAAGGCAGGGTTAAACTTTCAATAAAATTTACCAATCAGAGAATGGATGAATTTACTCAAGTAGCCGACAATCCGGGGAAAATAAGTACTGTGGAAAAATCAGTCAAGAATCTAACCGAGCAGCTGGTGGCAGTTCAGGAAAACATGGACAAATTAAAAGAGAAAAATTCCCAAAAAGCAGCCGAGGTTGCCCAGATGGTGAATAATCAAGTTGTAAATTATGAAGAAACTCTAATCAGGACCAGCGAGCAATTGGCTTATGTAATGCCGAGCGAAAAAGACAAAATAAAAGCGGACATTGACCAAGCTCTGATTGAGGTGAACAAAACCAAAGAGAAAGCCGATGAAATGATTGAAAGCGAGAAAAGAACCGATGTTGTTCCAAGCAACATTATTGTTCCAGCCGAAGAAGAGCAAACCGAATCGGAATCAATCCCATTTGAAAAACTTAACGAGGAATAAGTTGATAATAAATAGCCGTTATGTCGATAGCGGCTACTTATCGGCCTGATTGTTTAACGGGCCAAAATAAAGGTCGAATCTAATTAATTAAACAAAAAAACAAAAATGAAAAAATTATTATCGATTACGTTAGCCATCACTACAATTGCTTGGTTTGCTGGCACATTATATGTTGTTCCGGTTGCCAAAGCAGCTGTTATTGATGGCGATATTGTAAGCGCTGACGCCACTTTTGTTGACGGTGATGGAAACACATACTATTCGTATGATGTTTTTATCGTTAAAATCGTCGGCTCAAAGACGTTCAAGCGCTTAGTGTTAAACCCGCAAGTATTTACCAGTTACGGACACTTGAAGTGGAGCAATCTCAAGAAAATTTCAGCCGACACTGTTAAAGGATACACTACATCTTCTCTGACCAGAGAAATAAACGATACAAAAGTTTATAAGCTCATTCCAGACGGAGACACAGGTTCCAAGCAGTGGGTTGAGGACTTGGCTTGTTTCACAAGCAAGGGTTATGACTGGGATTCAGTATATATCATTAACGCTACTGACCGAGACAATTACACAACTGGCAGTTCTCTTTGTGGAGGAGGCGGAGTAGAGGGGGCAATGACGCTTTCTATGGCATCCGACACTCCGGGAGCAGCTACTGTTCCTAAGAACGCTTATGGTATTACCTTTATGAAGATTAACATCACTGGTACAGGAACAATCAGTCAGATGACTTTTAGCCGAAAAGGAGCTGGTGATGTTGAGGACTTTGACAACGTTTATCTCTACGAGAACAATGTCCGCTTGACTACTGGCAGAAGTATTTCTTCAGCCACTAGTAAAGCTACCTTTATCAACCTAAGCATAAAAGCCCCAACCACTATTGAATTAGTGGCTGATTTGAGCGCAACTGCCGGAAACCAGGATTACTTCAGCATTGAGAGTGTTTCCGATGTTACAGCTAACGCCACTGTTGGCGGAGTTTTCCCGCTTAATGGCAACGCATTGTCAATGAGCGGTACTGATGCTGGAACATTAACAGTTGAGCGAACCGGCTCTACTGCTTACAATGTTGATATTGGCACGACCCAAGCGGAAATCAGCGCCTTCAAGCTTACAGCTAACACTGAAGGAGCTCTCTTTAAGAGGCTTCAGGTATTCAATTCAGGAACAGTTACCAATACTCTGGTTACCAATCTTAAGTTGAAAGACCAGGATGGCAACATTGTTGCCACAGCCAGCAAAATTGGCGATGATGGTTATGCTACTTTTGTGCTCAGCACTCCTTTCAGCCTTGCAAAAGGCACAAGCAGGATTTTCCGCATTTATGGCGACACAGGAGCGCAAAAGCCGGAGAGAACCATTATTTTTTATCTGGAATTGGCAACCGATATTTTGGCAACCGGCACAACTTTTGGCTATGGAATGAAAGCTACTATTACCAACTATACTAGTGGTACTGCGGTTACCGTTACCCTTAAGGGTGGTGATCTAAACTTAGCCAAAACCGGTCCAGGAGCCAAAAACATTGGCACTGATACCGATGACACAGTGTTCGTTGAATTTTCAATGAGCGCTGTTGCTGATATTACGATTAAGAAAACCAGAATTGCTTTCTGTTGGGATAATGGTGGTGAAGGTACGTATGACGCCCTAACCACAACCCTTGGTGGTGGTACTGACCTTGAGGATGTAAAGATGAAAGATAAAGACACAGGATTAATCTATGCTGGTCCAAAAGACGGCAGTGCTATTGACACTGCAGTATTTACTAGCGGCTGTCCAGGAGATATCAATGGTGTTTATGAAGATTTTGATGACACCTTTGACATTTCAGCTGGCGAGACTAAAACCCTCCAGATTACCGCTGATATCAACACTGCTAATACTGACGTAGCCGGAGAGACCGATTTGGTGGCTGGCGACAAGATTTTGTTCGCGCTCTACAACTGGCCGCAGTGGATTGGCGATGCCGGCAACATCAGCTATATGAGATATGCCGGCACTACTGACGCGGTTGATGATTCAGCCATTTCTCCTTCCAGTAATATTGCTGGAGACGAAATGACTATTCAGGCCGCTGCCTTAGCCGTTACTTTGGCAGCCAGTCCTTCCGGAACTGACGCTACCGAGAGAAAATTTGCTCTTGGCCAGGATGGCGTGGATATGGCTGGTTTTGTCTTTACCTCAGCCGAAGCATCTGATATCAAAGTTACCGGTTTAACCTTAACCGGTTATGTCGATGAGGGAGATGACGATGCTTTTGAGCCAGGTCTAGCCGGCACTAACTATGTTAAAGATACTATCGCCGGATTAGAGCTTTGGGAAGCAGAGAGCAATACCAAAATCGCTTCAACTAAAGGCTGGAGCGGAACTAGTTATCAGGATATGGTTTGGAGCGGTATAAGCTGGACTATTCCAGCCGGAGGAAGCAAAACCTTGTTAGTTAAGGGAAATATTTCTTCTTCTGGTAAAGCAACTGGCGATGAGACCGACGACACTGAAGAACTGTTTATTGACATTCCCGATGCAAGCGCAGACATTACTGCCCAAGATAAAGACGGCAATAGTGTAACCGCTACTGGCGACGCAGTTAACGGCGGGGAAACAGCAGGCGGATGTCTGGCTGCTTGTAACCCGGGCGTTAACATCTCGG
>JAOUFU010000011.1 GCA_029858035.1 Phycisphaerae bacterium | reverse complement strand
TGCGGTGACGAGGCGAAGCAGTTTACTGAGCCTTGGAAGGTCCGGCAGGACTGATTCAATAGCAAGTTCTTACCTGTATTAGCAGCAATATAGCCATAGTGAGCAATCTATTTCATGTCAAGGGACAGGTCGGGGGCGTGATCTTTTTGCCGGAAGAGAGTTTCTCCCTGGAAGAGGACTTTGCGGACATTTTTTCCAGCTACGGCGCAGGGTCTGCCCTTCGAAGTTCTTATGAGCAGAATCTCGGCATCGATTTTTTCTATCAGGCTTGTCAACTGTTATTATAGCCCCTCGGGAGTAACTTGCCCTTGAAACTGGCTTTGGTTCGATTGTATCTCACCAACAACTTGCTCAATGAGCAATTGTGCTATCGGCATACCACTATGAAGCAGAAATGGAGTTCGGCCGAGATTAATAATTTCAAGCGTGAGCTGCCCTTTCCATTCAGGATGGACAGTCGGCGCAGTGAAATGGACAAGCAATCCACACCGAGCCCTGCTGCTTTTTCCTTCAATTCTTGCCGCTAAATATGGTGGGCCTTTATCAATCGGCAGCTCGATTGTTTCCAATGTTTGGGCGAGGACAAATATGTTTGGTTCCAAACGAAAAGGGCGGTCTTTCGTTAAGGTATGTTTTTCTGAGCCTTGGGCTATAAGTTCTGCTATATTGCCCTGTGCCAAAAAGTCATAAGCATACGCACCAGGTTTTGGAATAGTAAGTTCATTACCGAGCCTTAAATCAACTGTGTGTGTGTCATATGGGCAATACTTAACACCTATTTCTTTTGTTCTGGGTTGAGGTTCCGGGTCGATAACAAGTCTTCCTGTATCTAATGCTTTATGGATTTCAAGATTTGAAAGTAGCATTCCAGGCCTACCTGATTTGGCTTGTTTTAACTGTTATTGTTCGTCCATTCTCGAATGTCGGTCGGGGAAGAGCAATCAAGCTTAAGTCGTCTTTCTGTTCTAAAAGTGTGACCTGAATCGAGCCTTGCACTCGCTTATTCTTTGTAGGTTCTTCCTCAAAACGCAAAACTTCTTTCGGGGCGAACATAGAGAAATCTGTCGAATCAAACATCTTGCCTTGAACGGCAAATTCTCCAGTAAACTGCCCCTCAGATATTGTACAATCAATCCATCTGTCCATAATAAAGACCTCCTTCTGAGCAACTTAATCTATTTTGTCTTATATCCTATTCTTAATTATCGTAAAATAAAACAAAATCCGGACACAAATTTAATCTTCCTAATTTGGTCATGCGAAATAACTTTCTCTCCCTGCCAATCTTTCATATCTCGTATCTCGCATAGGTTTCTCCAAACAAATGCGTTAAAACTGCCTTTTTCAGTATCCGTGAGCGTTAGATTAACCAACTTGAGTCTGTTTGTCAACAACAATAATGGGGGGGCAAGCCCCACGACCATGCGGCGTCGAAAAACACCCGGCCGAGGCGAAAAACGAAATCAGACATTTTTCGTGACGACGAATGGTTTTCGATAGTTTCGGGTGAGCATTTTGTCGGCCTCGGCGTCGTCGATGTATCTCTGTTTTTTGGGATCGAAGCTGAGGCTGCGGCCGAGGCGGAGAGACGTATTGGCCAGATGGACAAGCATGCAGCTATAATGGCCCTCTTCGACATTGCCTCTTAGTATTGACGGGTCGCCTGCACGAATTGCATCAATGAAATTCTGATAGTGCATCAGGTCGACATTCTTTGTTTCTTTTCCGGACGGGCCGGGCTCGCGGTTTTTGCCCATATAGGTCTTCCACTGTTCCGAATACATGACCATATATCCCTCGGAGCCGTAAAAGATGTTGCCGATATTATTGCCGGGGGGGCCGTCAAAGCCACCTTCGTAGTTGGTTATCCAGTGGCGGACTTCAAACTGTAAGATTTTCTTTTTGTCACCGCCGCCTTTGGGACTGGGAAATTCAAACACGGCAATCTGGGTATTGGCTGTTTCCTGGTCATCGTCAAACATGAAGTGAGCTCCCATGGACATTACTTTAGTCGGCAGCGTGACGCCGAGACCCCAGCGGGCCTTATCCACCTCATGTATTCCCTGGTTGCCGATATCGCCGTTGCCATAATCCCAGTTCCAGTGCCAGTTGTAATGAAACCGGTTCCTTGAGAAGGGACGTTTTGGAGCCGGGCCTAACCACAGGTCATAATTTACCCCCGGTGGGACCGGCTCTTCGGGCGTATGTTTGATTGTGTTTCGCCATTTATAACAAGTGCCCTTTGCCATATAAACTTCGCCAAGGCCACCTTTACGCATAAACTCCACGGCCTGCTGATATGCCTCGGAGCTGCGACTTTCGGTGCCATGATGGACAATGCGTTTGTATCTTCGCGCCGCCTCTATCAGTTTTTGACCTTCAAAGACATTATGAGTAAAAGGCTTTTCGATATGAGCATGTTTTCCGGCCTGACATGCCCAGATACCGGCCAGCGTATGCCAATGGTTCGGCGTGGCGACGCTGATTGCATCGATGTTTTTATCCTCGAGGAGTTTGCGAATATCAACATAGGTTTTCGGTATGGGCTTGTTGTTTCGTTCAAACCACTTCAACCTCTCGCCAAACAAATTCTCATCCACATCGCAAATCGCCGCCACCTCAACATTCCGCAACGAGGGATAACTTTTGATATGGCTTTCAAAACCGTGCCCATGGATGCCGACCACAGCCACTCGCACCCTGTCATTAGCGCCGGCCCAGGACGAGGCGGTCCCCCAGAGACTTAGTCCTGTTATTGTTCCTGCGGCGGCCTTTATAGAACTATTCATAAAGCTCCTGCGTGATATGGTATTCTTTGATTTCATGGCTGTCTCTTTCAAAAATATGTGGTTATAATCGGCATATCCAAGTTTTTCACATTTTGATCTGCTCAGGTGAGCCGCAGTTTCCTGCAGTAAGATACCTCAATTTAGCGCAGAATGCAACCACCTGAAGTGTTTTGCTTTTGCCGACTTACAAACTATGTGACAGAAGACGTGCGGTTGCTAAAGATGCATGTCATTTAGTAGAAGGTTTGAACGTATCCTTGAAGCAGCGTCCATGATTGTCCTATAATAGTTTCGTCAACAAAAGAAGAACCCGAAGCCAAATTCTCAATCTTCGTAGAAGAACACGAGTTACGAGAGAGGAGAACCGAGTATCGAGGAGCGAGAAAAGCCTATGTTACGGCAAAAAATTTGATTTTGCTTAACCCGGCAAGGTTTTCTGCCGATAAAACAATTCGAATTTGCTAAAACAGTATTGATTAACAAAGGAGATTAATAATGGGGATCCAGAATTGGTCGGAGACAATTGTTCTTGTGGACCTTCCGCAGGAACCGGAAATGGGCGATGAGCTCAAAGCCGTTACCGAGATCATGCGCGACAGAGGCGACTGTGACCTGGTAGTTGATTTTTCCAGCGTGGATATTGTCACCTCTTCAAGCCTATCCAAGCTGCTGAAGCTGCGCAAGCTGACGGGCGACTGCGGACATCGGCTTGTTTTTTGCAGCGTAGCACCGGCGACCAAAGGCATCTTTACGGTAACCGGGCTTGACGGCGTTTTTGAATTGGCGGACGACAAGTTCGTAGCCTTAGCCAGCTTACAGATGGTCAACAGCGAGTAAAGAAGGTTGCAATCCTGACTTTCGCAGGGACGAGTTTGCGCTGCGAAAGCAGGGGCAATAAGGGTCGAAACGGGGGCGGCCCCGGCTGGATGGGTAAATCTTAGGTTTGCCCGCAGATTTTTCGCGCTGTTAGAAGTTATTTGTCAGAAGCATCCGCCTTTGGCTGGCGGATTTTTTATCCTACCTTTTATGCAAATCATCCTTTTTATTGCAAGGAGCATTTGCGGCCATGCATAGCCTTCCGGAACAGGTGCGGGCACTGGAACTGAGGACTTGTAAAATGAGGTATTATCTTTTTAGACGTCGAGGTTCTGGACTTCAAGTGCGTGGTCCCGGATGAAGTTTCGGCGTTTTTCGACATCTCCTCCCATAAGAATGCTGAAGAGCCTGTCGGCCTCGCCGGCATCGTCGACCGCCACCCTCAGGAGCGTCCTTGTTTGGGGATTCATAGTGGTCTCCCACAACTGGTCGGCGTTCATCTCGCCCAGGCCTTTGAATCGTTTTATCTCAATTCCTTTTCCGCCAATCTGCCTTATTCCGGCGCAGATATCGCCGAGCGACGCGACGTCGTAACTGTCGGCGCCGTTGATAAGGCGGAACTTGGTCGGAAGGGCTTCGTCGGAGACGGACCTGGCCGCTTTTAGAAGGAAGTCTTTTAAGTCCAGGCTGAACTGCTTTTTGAGCGTTTTGTTTATCTCATTGATCCGCGATACCTCGTGAAGCTCCTCGGCAACAAATGATTCTTCCTCCTCTTCCAAAGCCGAGGCCCTGGTACGCTCTTTAAGCTCGTCGACCCGCTTTTCATACTCGTCCAATTCGTTATAAAACTCCTCCCGGCCTTCGGTACAGATGCGAAAGCGGGGAAGCTGCCTGTCATCATAATAGGCCCGCACGAAGTCGGCAAACTTGATACCACGCCTGCTCAAAACGGTTATGATGCGTTCTGCTTCGGCGAGGATCTTTACGAGTTCCGAAAGCTCCTTGTCCTCGAGCTTTCTCACCGTTGAACCTTCCGGTGTAGATTCGGACTTTTTGGATTTTTTGGTTTTTTTACTTTTTTTTCCATCCGTGATGACAAGTTTTGTACCTTCCAGGCCGCGAGCAATCATCCTTTTGTGCATTTGATTTTCGCTGAGTATATATTCGGATTTCTTTTTGCCCTTGACCTTAATCTCATACAGAGGTGGCTGGGCGATATAAATCATGTCAGCCATAAACAACTGCTGCATTTGCCTGAAGAAGAAGGTCAGCAGGAGGGTGCGAATGTGGGCGCCGTCGATGTCGGCGTCGGTCATCAAAATTATCTTGCCATATCTGCACCTATTTAAATCGAACTCGTCTGTGCCGATTCCGGTTCCCAGGGCGCTTATTATGGTCCGGATTTCGTCGTGGGCGAGCATTTTTTCCAGCCGAGCCTTTTCGACATTGAGGATTTTTCCTTTCAGGGGCAGGATAGCCTGTATGTATCTGTCTCTGCCGGCCTTTGCCGAGCCGCCCGCTGAGTCACCTTCCACGATAAAGATTTCTGTTGCCGCTTTTTCCTTGCTGGCACAGTCCCACAATTTGCCGGGCAGGTTTGACGTACTCAGCGCCCCCTTTCGCCTGGTCAGCTCACGTGCCTTTCTGGCGGCTTCTCTTGCAGCAGCGGCCTGGATGGCCTTGTTTAAAATGCATTTTGACTCCGGGGGATGCTCTTCCAAAAAGTGGCCAAGCTGTTCATTAACGGTGGTCTCTACGAAACTACCCACTTCCGGATTTGTCAGTCGAACTTTTGTCTGGGCCTCAAAGTGCGGGTCGGCAAGTTTTACCGCCACAACGGCAGTCAGTCCCTCCCGCAGGTCGTCGCCGCTTGGAGCCTGGCCGTTCTTTAACAGGTTGTTGTTTTTGGCGTAATAGTTCATTGTGCGGGTCAGAGCCGTTTTGAAGCCCGAGAGGTGTGTGCCGCCGTCGATATTGCGGATGTTGTTGGCGAAGACCAGCACATTTTCGGTATAGCCGGTGTTGTACTGCATAGCCACTTCGCAACTGAGCATCGCTTCCGGGTCTTCTCTGGCCAGGTATATCACGTCCTTGTGCAGTGTTTCCTTGCCCTCATTGAGGTGCTGAACGAAGGCCTTAATGCCATCTTCAAACCTGAATATCTCTTTTTTTCTGGTTCTGTCGTCCCTGAAAGTAATCTGAAGTCCGGCATTCAAATATGCCATCTCTCTTATTCTTTTCAAGAGAGTATCGTATTCGAACTCCGTATCACCAAAAATCTGTTCGTCAGGTTTGAAGGCTATTCTTGTTCCGCGTTTGTCGGCTTTGCCGATTTCTTTTACAGGTCCCTTTGCGGCACCTCGGACGCATTCGAAATGATAGTGCCTTCCGTCTCTGTAGACATCGGCTTCGAGCCATTCACTGAGGGCATTGACGACGCTGACGCCAACGCCGTGCAGGCCGCCGGCCACTTTGTAACTGTCGCTGTCGAACTTTCCGCCGGCGTGCAGGGTCGTGAGCACAACATCCAGCGCGCTTTTTTTGGCCTCTTTGTGCATTTCGACCGGTATGCCTCTGCCGTTATCTTCGACGGTGCAGCTTCCATCGGCGTGGATTCGCACGGTCACTTTCTCGCAGAATCCAGCCAATGCCTCATCGATGGAGTTGTCCAGCACCTCATAGACCAGATGGTGCAGGCCACCGCATCCACGGTCACCGATGTACATATCGGGCCTTTTGCGTACGGCTTCTATGCCCCCGAGTATCTTTATGTTACTTGCATCGTATGCGTGGTCTTTCATTGCTCTTATTGGCTATATCGGACAAAGTGAAACCTGAGAAACAAAAATTCTTTGCCCCTGTCTTTTTACCTTCGAATTTCCCAATAAACTAATCTCGTCCCATTGTGCCGACGACGAACTGAATTTTTTTTATGTGTGCCCTCGGACATTGGGATTTCAGCTCGCAGAGCAGCTCTGAACTGCATAATTGGAGCTCGTACATATACGCGGGCAAATCCACGAGCACTTTTAGGCGGCCTCCTGAGAAGCCTGCAATTTTGCAGTGCCGGCGGAGCTCTTCCGGCAGGAGCCGGTTCCAGATTTCAGGTATGGAGCCAAACCTTGCCTGCTGGGGTGAAATCCTGCTTTCCATAAGCTCTTTGGCGACATCGCCCAACCTGGCGGCTCCGTTCATATACCGGCCTTTGCGGTTTTTCACGGCGCTACGGAATTGTTCATCCTGATTCATCATAAAAATGCAAAACTTAAAACGAAAAATGCAAAACTGCGGGATTCGAAGGCTGTTCGCTTCTTATCCCAGGTTAATCGGCATCAGTACATAGAGGAAATCGGCGCCGCTTTTTATGAGGCCGGGCCTGTCCTGTTGTCCTAATTCCAATTCGAATTCCGGCGTTTTGATGACCCGCAGGACGTCTATAAGGAATTGTGGATTAAAGCCAATCTCAATCGGCTCGCCTTTGTACTCGACCGGCATGTCGACTTGTGCATCGCCGGTTTCAGGCGCCCTGCCGGAAAACACTATGGTGTCCTTTCCTATCGAGAGTTTTATCCCCCTGGATTCTTCACTGGTCAGCAATGACGAGCGTCGAACGGCACTTAGTACGGCCTCAGTCGAGAGCGTCAATTTCTTGTCGTAATCGGTCGGTACTATATCCTCATATTTCGGGAAATTGCCTTCGACAAGATTCGAGCTTATCACCACATCGGCACAGCTAAACAATATCTGGTTATCGACGAGCTTAACGGCAACCTTGTCCTTGTCGTGTGAGCCGATTTTATCCAGCAGAGACATTGTCTTGGCGGGTACTATTAACTTTGTTGCCGCCATCTTTTCTCCCGGTGCCGAAGTCAGGTTGACCCTGCATCTTGCCAGTCTCCTTCCGTCGGTGGCAACTAACATGAGCTTTTTTCCTTTAATCTCCCACAGCACGCCGTTAATTGCATAACGGCTGCTTTCCCTTGCGGTGGCAAACAGACACTGGTCGCTGCCGGCCTGAAGATTACTCAAGGCAATCTCCGCATCAGCATCTCCGTCGAAACCCGGGACGGTGGGGTACTGTCCCGGCTCCTGGCCATAAATTGTAAAGTGGCTGTCGGCCCCTCTTATCCGGCAGGTCCCTTCGGCGGCCTCTAATGACAGGACCTCGTCAACACTTTCTCGCACAATGGCGGCGAGCCTGTCGGCCGGTACTACCACCTCGCCTTCCTCTTCCACCTGGACCTCATGAACAAGATAATTAATGCCAATCTCAAGGTCTGTAGCGCAAATCCGGGCCTCTTTTTTGCCTGTCGTGATTTGAACACAGCGCAGTATCGGCTTGGGTGTTCGGCTCGGCACTACGGATGTCAGCAGGCCCAAAGCCTCGGAAAGTGCCGTTCTGTTAAAATTTGCTTTCATAACGAACCTCTATGTCAAAATGTAAAAAATGGTTAAAATTCCGAAATATCAAATCCCGAAAAATAGCGCTGTAGTTTACATCAAAATTTGCATCTTCACAATCTTTTTTCGGAAAAAACAAAGTGAAATGTGCTGCACATTTAATCGCTCGGATTTTTCCCTGCCTGAGAACGCGGAAAATGACCAAGTTTTCTATAAAAGTCGATAGCTGTGTTGTGTTAATGCCGCCGGTTTTGTGGCAGAACTACAAAAAGGTTCGGGGCCCCGGAAGCATTTGGGGCCCCGAAAGCGTGCTTTGTTGCTTAACACCTTATGTGCGGTTTATTTACGGCTGGCCTGAATTTGCATGTTTCTGTCGTATTCCATCGTAAAGCTGTATTTTACAACAGTAGCGTTCTCGTCGACGGTATTGGGCGGCAGGTTCAGGTCCCAGCGTAAAATTCCCTTCTTGCGGGCGATACGCAGGTATTCGCTGTCTTTGCTCAATTCAGGCTCGGTTTTCACGAGCTCTATCTTGATGGATGAATCTTCAGTGTAGCCCAAACGGTCGAGCAATTGCAGCTCGACGGCGGTATTTTTGTAGTTACTGAGTGCAATACGGTAGTCATAGGTGTCGATGCGGTTTCCACCCTGAATTCTTGTCTTTTTCTCTTCAAGCTCGCGGGTCACCTGGACCTGAGAATCTATTCCGAAGCCGGCGGTCAGTTTCTCACCGATAGTGACCAGCGGTAATTCGCTCTTGCCGACGAATTCGCCGTCACGGAACACACTGGCCTGTCCCGGCAGGAGAATCGTATCGCTGTCGTTTAGCAGCTCTGCCTGCAGGTAGACATAATCGGTCAGTATCGGGGTGGCTATTAGCGTGAAGTCGGCTTTGGTCATGACTGAAGCTATAGTAACGAGCTGCTGGTCGCTTCTGCTGGGCAGGCTGAGCTTTCCGGGCAGGTTATATGTTACGCTGACACCCTCCTTACGAGCAACAACAGCCAACTGCTTTTGGAATTCTTTGACCTGTTGACCGGTTGCATTAAAGAAAAAGCCCTGGTTGGATATCGCCAGCTCATTTAGATCGAGATTGGCACCTATACCCTTTTTAATATTGTCTCTGCGTAATTGTACCTGCTTTCGAACATTATCAAGCTGTACAAAGACTTGTTGTTCTTCCTGCTGGGTCTGGACGGGCATAGAAAGGTTCACGAGCATCGGGTCAAGGACCGGCGGCGCCGAGACCATGGTCGGCTCGGCGGTGGAGAGGCTTAAATCAACGCCATCCCAATTTTCGCCGCTGGTCTGGTTGACAACGGCATTGTATTCAATCAGGACGTTTGATTTTTGTGGATTTGCCCGCAGATTGTATTGTGGGGTCCAGTTGGCTCCGTTTACCAGATAGCTCAATTCTATTTTGGCCTTGTTGCTGGTTTTGTTACTGACGAACACAACTGCTTCGCTCTCGGTACGAGAATGGCCGGCATCAAGCTCTTTGCGTTTGCGGGTGAGCAGCTCCAGCTCTTTTGCAAGGTCGGCTTCAGTATCCTGCAGCTCAAGAGCCTTTTGATGCCATTCGAGGGCCTTGGCCTGAAGGAATTCTGTGAACGACTCAATCTGCTCGGATTGCATTACAGAGCGATTCAAATCAACGTTTGCTCCGTCTACGGCCAGTTTCCATAGGTCTCTGAATTTGTGCAATAAATCAGTAGCGTTTTCGTTGTCTTTTTTAGCGTGTTGTTGTTTTCTTTTGACTTCTTCGATTTGTGCATCGAGCTTTTTGACTTCTTCCCGCGTATCTTCCCTTACCGCTCTCTCCCGAAACCTTACGCTGAGCACTTTTACATCGCCGGAAGTTGTTGCGTAGAGGCTTTCTGGGACGATTTTGGCCGGCAGGTCTGTGACGATCAGCTCGGAAGTTCCGGCCGGCAAATCAACATCGAGTGCACGTGTCACCATGGCCTGGCCGCGGTAAACCGTCACCTTTGAGATGGTGCCGGTCGTTGTCTGCACATCGGCAAAGGCAGCCGATGTCGCCAGGACGATTACCGCAAGCGTTAGTATTAGGTTTTGTTGTTTCATCTTTTGCTCCTTTCGAAAAGTTTCTTTTTCCACACTAAACCTTGAGAATGTGGTGTGGGCTTTAGCCCACCAATTTTTTTGTGGTGGGGCAAGCCCCACCCTACAATTTATGTAATAAGATTCCAAACTGAGCCTTCTGCGCCGGCCGATGGCTCAAGGCCCATGTACTGGAGTCCTGTGGCCGCCGCTGCTGTAATCGGCACAGGTTTTTGGATTCTGTATCCTGCCTTGACGCCCGGCCCCAGCGCAATCATCCATATCCTGCGACATCCCTCGTCCGCACCTTCGTTGGTGTAGAAGTCGCTGTGATGAATGAAGCCCCAGTGGTCGGGCCGGTCGAGTTCCCGCCCATGGTCGGGCAGTATCAGCATAAGCGTATGTGCCCTGTATTGTTCAATCTCTTCCGTTGCCCGCCAGAGCCGCCAGGTCAGTTCGTCGGTGCGGCGGATTGCTTCGACGTAACGCGACCACGAGCCGTAGTGCGCACAGTCAATCTCGCCAAAATCTACAGCCATTACGTCCGGAGCGAAGGTGCGCATACAGGCGATGGCCCGGTCGGTCAGGAATGCATCGTGGCTTGTGCTACCGGAATCCGTTTTCCATTTTGCGTACTCGGCATCGAGGAAAGAACGGGCCTGGTTCGAGCGCAGACCATCTACCGAGATGCAGCTTGTCTGGCGTGCAAGTTTTGCACAGTCGGCGGCAGCCCTGGCCTCGGCCTCGGCCGAGCCAAGCGATGCGGCGTGCTGCATTCGCCGGTCCATCTCCTCGGCTGTTGTACGAGGAATTGTGGGCGGCTCGACCACATTGGCGGCATAAGCTTTTCCGTAATCGGGTGCGAGGCTCTCTCCGGTTTTAGCAAGTATTGAAGCGTAGACAAACGCCCAAGCAGATGTGTCCGGCGTTCGGCGGGCCCTGCGGCATATCTCGAAGATAGTCGGATGTGCAACCGGTCTGGTCCAGTCGATATCGTCCCACTCCCAGTGCCCGGTCATAATCGAGCCGGCACTGTTGGGGTGGACTACCTTATGCTCTACCCGCATATTGGTAAATAGGGCCGCTCTTGGTATCATCTCGTTCCAGAGGCGGGGAATGTAGCGGTGCGCGGGGTCGTCAATCGACTCGCTCGAACGAGTGCCACCGCCGAAGAGAACCACGATGAGCTTGCGCTGTTTAGAAGCTGGAGGTGCAGAGGCTTGTGCCGGGCGCGAACATTTTCCGAGGAGGTTTGCGCCTGCCAGTGCTGCTCCGAGCCGTGCGGCAGAGCACAGAAACTGTCTTCGGTTAATTTTCTCTGCCATGCACCATCCCCTTCTTATTTTGTTGGCTGTTGAGCTACGTGCTGCACCACGCTCTTTGAGCTGTTGAGCGCTACCTGTGTCTTATCCTGCTTCCACCCATTTGCTTCTACAGCCAGGTAAAGCTCTCCGGTCTTTTCAGAAAGTTGGGCTTTATAGATATTGAATGGACTATTCGGCGGCTGATTTGGACTAAGCCCTCCATTTTTGACTCCGCCGTTATCACACGGTACGGATGCGCGGAAGCTGATCCCCTCAGGCACGGCGACCTCGAGGTTTATGGGTCCGAAATCTTGCCATAATGAAGCCGGATGTAAAACGTACGCGAGCTGGTAGCTTGATGGTGAGCTGGTATCTGAATAAGCGTACTGGCTGTAGCTGACCGTTAGTGTATGGGTGGATTTAGCAGGGAACTTCACATGATAATGCAATATGTTCATCGGGGCGAAAGTAAATACCACGGGCAGGTTTTTCAAAATCGCTTCGCAGGATTCCTTTTCTGATTCAGTAATGTTGGCCTTTGGGTCGAGGTATGCTACACGTGCATAGATTGTCGGGTCGAAATCACCTCTGAAGGTCGAAGGCTGTTTGCCTAATGTTTTGGAATCGACTGTGACTTCGCGAGGTCTGACCTTGCCGGTTTTGAGGTCGACAGAGCGATCGCGCACATCTCCCCCCCAGGCCGTAAAGATGGCTTCATAATCGGCAGCGGCTTCAGGGTCGAAGCGGGAAGCAATTTGTGCGAAGAACTGCGTGGCCTTCTGTTCTCCAATCGCCGCTAATGGGCCGAGGTTTTCATTAATAAGTTGATGAAGCTGAGTGTCGGCTCCAAACCAACCCATGTTGTTTCTATCGGGCGGATGGGACTTGATTTGACCAAAGTCGAGGCCTGCGTACTCAACCATCAATGCAGCATCGCGATTATTCCACTTCATTGTATCTACGAGGTGTGAGAGGAGCGCTTTGCGTCCGGCTTTGAGCATTTCACTGTTTGCGCTTCGAACAGAGGCGACAAGCTCATTAAGTTTGGTGTCATCTGCAATTGCCTTTTCGATGACTTCTCTGGCACGCCGGCGGATGATTCCATAGATAGCTGAGTTCGAGATGACGGTGTTGTTGATAGCTGTCTTGCCCAGGAGGACATTGACATCCGGTCTGGGCATCATTGAGAGCGGGTCAACATAGATACCGCGAAGGATGGGAAAGCCGAAGTCCACTTCGATTTCTTCATTAGTGGGATTTTCGATTGTATACCCGGCTGAGACATGGGCCAGGGGCGGTCCGTCAACGCTTTTCCCGGCTAATCCAAAGGGCCTTTCCCTGCCAAATGTTACCTTCAGGTCTTCCTTGATTACGCGAAGGCGTGTCTCGCGGCCGGGCTTTAGGTCGGGGTCAAGGCGCGCTAGCACACCCTTAGCGGCGGGGTCACCGTTCGGATACTTGATGACAAACGGTCCGCCATTGGCCATAACCAGGCTTTCGGCCAAGAGGCACAGAGTTAAAACGCTCATCAAAATTACTCCGGTTTTTTTTGTTCTACACATTTAAAAATCTCCTTTCGTCTTAAAGGTACACTGTTTATTTGTTCACAGTTGTATTGTTACTGTTCCTGATGAGGACCGGCTCGCCGTCAATCAGCAGAAGGACATCTCCGGCAAGGGCGATACTGCCCTGGCGATTTTCTTTTGCTAATTTTTCTGCAATCTCCATGAATTCTTTCGAGCCGAACTCAATTATCCTTGCGGCTTTGACTTTTTCATCTTCTTCGTTGACCAGCCTGCTGTCGACCCAGCGGTTTCCTCTGAGGTAATACGCCTGGTCGTTAATCTGCTGAACGTTGGCTATCGAGACGCGGTTCATCTGTGGATCGTAGTTGTAATTTCGCACGTTCAAGGTTGTCTGAGCTTTTTGCTGAATCATATTAAAGCTCTGATTGACCGCGCCTATACCGGAGCGGTCGCGCATCGCCCGACTCTCAAGCATTCTTGACGCTTCACTGAAAACTTCTTCCCTGTCGCTAAGCTCGGTTCCCTCTCGTGCGAGAAAAGCCGTGTACTCTGTCAATATGCCGAACTCTGTTGAGAGACGTACAATTTCATCGACGAGCTCCTTGACTTTTGGGTCTTTGGCGGATGTGGCCGGGTCGGCCCCCATTTGGCGAACGGCGTCAATAAGCTCTGCGATTTTTCTGCTTGCCCAGAGCCTGGGGACAAAACCGTTACGGACGTTTGCCTTGTCAAACTTGAATTTGAACTTGAACTGCCGTTTTTTGCCGAGATAGTTGCCGCTGATTTTGAAAGCAATGGGTTCTGTGCCGACATACTGTCCGAGCAGGACGATTTGGTCGCCTTCAAAGAGGTCCGGCAGCTTCTGTGGTATGATGTCACGGGTCCGTCCGATTGCAGGCTCGCCGTTTTTGTCCACGACCTGCAATTGTGTGTCGGCGAGGGTTGGGCCTGTAAGCTGTCCGAACACCCTGCCTATTTTTGCCTCGACGTCTTCCTTGGGCAGGACGAATTCGGCCTTTGCGCGTGACTCGGCTGCAATCTTTTCCAGCAGCGCAGCGTTGACATCAAAGCCGACGCCGAAGGTGAATACCCGCCGATTGTGGGGATTCGATTTCATGACAACGTTGCGAATGGCGACTTCAGATGTGTTGCCCACGGTGGGCAGGCCATCGGTCAGGAACAAAACAATCGGCAGCATTTCATCGACCGGCTCCTGGGCAAGCGCCTCAAGGAGCGCATCGTGTATGTTGGTTCCGCCGGTTGCGGTGAGGCCTTCGATGTAGGCCGCGGCCGCTTCTTCGGTGTCTTTACTTTTTATGACCGGTTTTTCCGAGAACTTCTGGATTGTGTTGTTATAAATGATGATATTAAATGCTTCACCATTTTTGAGCCCGGCGATAATTTGCAGCGCGGCTTCCTTGACCTGCTCAATCTTTTCGTTTCTCATGCTCCCGGAGCGGTCGATTACCAGCGTCACTTCCCGCATAATCGCGGGGGTGTCGGCGGTATTTGGCGGCTCGGGGGGCAGGCCGGCAAGTAAGAGAAAATATCCACCGCCGACCTTTTTGTCGGGATATGCGAACATTGAAGCGGTCACGCCGTTTTCCTGGAGCAGATATGACAGCCGGAACGGACCGGGCTCTTCGGCGGCGTCAGCGGCGAGTTTAACAGACATTTGTTTGTCAGTGATTCGTTTTGTTTTGAGCTTATGGCTGGGTGAATATACCGTGGATATCGGTCTCTTGGACTTGATGTTTGCTGTAACTTTCCACGGTACGGCATACTTTAATGATTCGGTCCTTGGCAGCACGTAATCGACACGATTGCCGTCAACTTCCAGAAGATGCTCATACGTCAGACGTATTCTTTGTTTGCCTCCGGCCTCAACAGGAAAGACACTTGATCGGATAAGATTGTATCCGATGAATTCGGCCAGCGCCGGGTCTCGAATTTTGGAAACCAACTGGCGGTATATTCTTTTTGCTTCGTCTTTTGGAAGGACTTCGGCCGTGATTTTGCCGTGTGGCCCATCATAAGCAAAGCCTCGTATAACGGCGCCGTCCGGCACGGGGACAATTAGCTCGGCTTCCTGTCGCCGACTGCTTCTGTTTTGCAGCCGAATCTCTATCGTTGTAGTTGCCGTGCTCTCAAGGATATCGATTAGCGCGGTGATTTCCGTTATCTCAACAGTACCCCTTCGGTCCGGTGTGAATGCCAGCGCCCGGCTCTGCGGGACAATGACATTGTACGCCGGAGGCCTGATTGTTATGTGTTGGATTTGTGCCTGCACCGGCCCGACCAAAACAAAGGCCGACACTGTCGTGATAATTATTGCAGTGGCCACTATGCGGGTTTGTGTCTGCTTTTTCATTTTCGATTCCTCTCAAATAAGGTTTCATATATTGGCTCTCTAACTATATAAATAATACAACATAAGCGGTTGAGAGTTGAGTAAAATGGATGTAAAATAACGTGTGAGCTTTTTTACAAAGTATTTACAAACCTTCGTCCCGGATTTGGTCTATAATATAAGTAGGTGATGTATGGAACAAAAAGCGCACATATTAGTAGTTGAAGATGAGCAGAAAATCCGCTCTGGGCTTAGAGATTTTCTGGAGTTTCACGGCTTTCGTGTCAGCGAGGCTTTAGACGGTCTCGAAGCGCAGCGGATTGTGGCTGAGAAGCGGTTTGATTTGATTTTGCTTGACCTGATGCTTCCGAAAATCAGCGGCGAACAGCTATGTACAAGATGGCGTCGAGACGGCATGCAGACCCCGGTCATTATGCTGACGGCCAAGGGTCAGGAAAAAGAAAAAGTAAACGGCCTGAATCTCGGAGCCGATGATTATATCGCCAAGCCATTTTCGCTCGAGGAGCTGCTGGCGCGGATAAAGGCGGTTCTTCGTCGGACGGACCCCGGCCGGGCCGTCGGGCAGGCTTTTAAATTTGCGGATTTTGATGTTGATATTGCGGCGCTGAAAGTAACACGCGGGGGTGAGGAAATGGAAATCAGCAAACGTGAAGCGGCAATCATACGGTATTTTGCCGCGAATCCAAACCGTGTCATCAGCAGGGAAGAACTCTACAAGGCGGTTTGGAACGAGGACATGAGTGAATTAGGCACGAGAACCACAGATATGCACATCGCCAAGCTTCGCAGCAAAATCGAGAAGGACTCGGCCGAGCCTCAGATTATCAAAACCGTTCGCGGCGCCGGGTATAAGTATGAGAATTAAGAGCAGCAGGATTAGTTAAATAAAATGTACACTCGACTTATTATATTATCGTTGATAATTCTTTTGGCCCTTGGTGGTTTGACGATGCTGGGATACCACGCCGTCGAGAAATGGGCGGAGGGCCTGAAGGGGGCGCGCCTGGGCGAGTTTGCCGAAGTAGCGGAGCAAATCAGGCAGGACGTCAAACGCAAGCTCGATGAGTTCATTCAGGCCGAAGAGAAGCGTCCTTATACCGATTATAATTATTATTATGTACCGGATAATGTCGCGCTTAATCAAGAGCAGCAGATGACTTTATTGCGTTCACCGCTGGTGGGAAGTCTTTACAACAGCTTTGCCTATGGCAACTTTCAAATCGAGTCGAACGGCACTCTCAATACGCCAAATGATGACATTGTGGAAAGAGAAGGGCCAACCGAGGAAAATAAAGTATTGTACGCTAAAGTACTATCGAACCGCGAAAACATAGGGAGCAATCTGCTGCCTGTGTTAAAAGGTGTGACGCCGGCTTCATTGAAAGTAACTTCGAGCCCCGGAGTCAGTAGATACATTAATTTTAAAAAGGATTCATCGGAAACCTTCGAAGAAGAACAGGCGGCCAAAGATAACGTTCAGCAGCCGGTCAAAGGAATAAAAAGCGGGCAGGGGAAGGCTTTGCCCATCGAGAGTCTACGTTCACAGGGACAGAAGACACAGGTTATCCAGCAAGAACGTCGGACACTTATAACCAATGAAGCCGTGAACCGTGGGGACCTTTTGCAGCAGCGAGTAACACCATCTCGTACACGACAGCAGGGTGCGCAAACGGTTTTAACGCAACCGGATGAGTCGAGACAGGCAGAGTACCAAGGGCAGGCAGATCAAGCGGCGCAGATGGCGGAACAGTACGTTAACGCCCAGCCGCCCGTGGGGCGAGATCAAAGTGATACAGTACAGGTCAAGGTCGGAGCCTTTGAGCCCATAGTTACCGGCGGCGGGAAAGCTGAGGAATCCGTATTTGCCAAACAGGTGTTTTTAGTCAGAAACGTACAAATCGAAGACAAAACTTTTCTGCAGGGATTCCAACTCAATGAAAAGAAGCTGATCGATGAGGTCAAAGAGTCCGCAGTGCGATTGATGCGCGAAGGCATGAGCTTTGAATTACCTCAGACGAATAATGGGTCGGCAGAAAAAGGGGAGGTTGCCTATACAGCGGTATTAGTTTTTGACTTTGGTGAATTGATATTACACCTTCGAGAAATCGATCCTGCCTGGATTGCCGAACAGACAAGTGATCTGCGACACTCGTATTTGCATATTATTTTGATAGTTTTTTTAGCGGTAACGCTGGCTCTTGGAAGTTTATGGCGTAATGCGCGGGCGCAGCTCAAATTAGCACAGAAGAAGGATGATTTTATATCCGCTGTCTCGCACGAGCTTAGAACACCGCTTACTTCAATACGAATGTACTCTGAGATGTTAGAGAAGAACTGGGTCAAATCGAAGGACAAGCTCTCCGAATATTACGGTAGTATGCGTCAGGAAAGCGAGCGTTTGAGCAGGCTTATTGAGAACGTTCTTGACTTTTCCCGCATCCAAAAGGGCCGGAAAATATATACGTTCAGTTTGGGCGATATCAACCGGTGCGTTGCGGACGTGGTCGAGATGATGAGGCCCTATGCCGCGAAGAACGGCTTTTCGATAAAAACAGAACTCGGGCAGCTTGGACAAAAGACTTTTGACCGGGATGCGGTTACACAGATCGTGGTCAATCTGCTCGATAACGCGGTCAAGTATGCACGTAATGCCGAGGACAAGACTATTACGGTCCGAACCAGAAACGACAGCCGGTTCATCCTTCTCGAAGTTGAGGACCATGGCCCCGGTGTTCCTCATCGACTAAGACGTAAGGTTTTTGAGCAGTTCTACCGAACGGGATCAGAAGCTACGCGCGAAACCACCGGCACAGGCCTAGGGCTTGCCCTCGTGAAGAAATTCGCCCAGGCGCATCGCGGCTTCGTGGAAATCCTTTCCGCTAGGCCGAGCGGCGCTATCTTCAGGGTCGCCTTAGCAGCCCAAATGCAGGATGCGTAAAGTCGCCGCCGGTGACCGTTTAGCAAGCATCTTTCAACCTGCTTTTTACGTTTAACTTTTGGGCTCTTGCCGGCTTATTTCTTTGGCCGGCCCGAAACATATAAACGAAATAAGGATTAAGCCGGCGCCTGCAAAAAAAAGCATTGTTCGCCGGCGGGGTTCTTTGCAGCGAGTAAGCCACATGGGCAGTGTTTCTTTGGCAGTTTCTCCGCTTGTCTCTTCTTTCAAGGCTTTTCTGGCGGCGGCTAATTGCTCGGCGGTTGCTTTTGGGTAGATTGTATTTGCATCCCCGGCTTCTTTACCGAGTGTAACGAGGGCGATACGCTTGATAAGATTAGGGTCGTCTCTTAACTGCTGCAGCAGTGCATCGTAATCGTCGTTCAGAGATTTGAGCTTATTTGATAATTCCTTCTCATCTTTCAATAATCCTTTGTTATGATAGTATAGAAGCAAATCAGCACAGAGTATAGAGCCGCTGAGTGCTGCTGCGCCAATGCTGAAAAAGACAACAAACAAGAACACCCGGATGATATTTTGCCTTCGCAATTTCGTATCTCGTAGTTCGTGGATGCCTTTATGCGTAAACGAGTTTAAATGTTTGCTCATTTACGCACATACATTTTACCTATTCAGATTTCACCCCTTCACGAGATTAGAGCCCAAGTATTGAGCGGCTGAACCAAGGTCTTCACTTATTCTGAGCAGTTGATTGTACTTGCAGATTCTGTCTGTTCGGCAAAGTGAGCCGGTCTTTATTTGGCCGACTCCCGTGGCAACAGCCAGGTCGGCGATTGTGCTGTCTTCGGTCTCGCCGCTTCGGTGGCTGATGACGGCCGTCCAGCCTGCTCTACGGGCCATATTGATGGCCTCAAATGTCTCTGTAAGCGTGCCTATCTGATTGAGCTTTATCAATATCGAGTTGGCGCTATTAAGCTTTATACCTTTTGCGAGACGCTTTGTATTTGTTACGAACAAATCGTCGCCGACGAGCTGGATTTTGTCGCCGAGCTTTTTGGTAAGTTTGCTCCAGCCGGTCCAGTCATCCTCGGCCAATCCATCTTCAATCGAAATGATAGGGAACTTATCCACCCATTTTGCCCAGTGCGAAATCAAGGCATCACAGGAGATTTTTTTCTTCGGGTCGGATTTGAAAAACCTGTAGCTCTTTGTCTTGCTGTCGAACATTTCTGTTGCGGCAGGGTCCAGTGCTATTGCGACGTCCTTGCTGGCTTTGTAGCCCGCTTTTTTGATGGCGTCCATAATGACTTCCAGGGCCTCCTCGTTGCTTTTGAGCATTGGGGCAAAACCGCCTTCGTCGCCGACCGATGTTGCATATCCTTTTTTTGCCAGCACGGATTTTAAGGTATGGAAGACTTCGGCTCCCATCTGCAATGCCTGCGGGAAAGTTTTGGCGCCTATCGGCATAATCATAAATTCCTGGAAGTCGACGTTGTTGTCCGAGTGTTTTCCTCCGTTTAGAATATTCATCATGGGCACTGGCAGTATATTTGCGTTGCAGCCTCCCAGGTAGCGGTACAGAGGCAGGCCGGCCGAATCCGCCGCCGCCTTTGCGGCCGCTAACGAGACGCCCAAAATTGCATTGGCGCCGAATTTGCCTTTGTTGGGCGTTCCGTCCAGCTCAATCATCAGACTGTCGAGCTCTTCCTGCTGCGTGGCGTCTATGCCTACAACTTCAGGCCCGATAATTTCGTTTACGTTTTTGACGGCCTTAGTAACGCCTTTGCCCATATATCGTTTTGCCTTTGTGTCACGAAGCTCAATTGCTTCGTAGGCGCCCGTGCTGGCCCCGGATGGTACCGCCGCCCTGCCGAACGAGCCGTCGTCAAGCAGCACATCGACTTCAACCGTAGGGTTGCCGCGGGAATCGAGTATTTCTCTGGCCATTACATCAACAATCGTTGTGAACATCTTGCATCCTTTCCTTGTTTCTTATAGAAAAACGTTATTCGATATTTGTTATTTTCGCTGAAGAATACCGTCTCTTACCTGCTGCGTCAAGAACTGGTTACAGAGTTGCCCTGATTATTATATTCCGAAAAGTATTTTTTTGTCGTATTTTTGATACTTATTCGCTCTTAATAATAGAAGCGCTTCGAATTCAATTTGGAGACCTTACAAGTTGCAATCAGACGCTGAATTAGTAAAGGCCGTTTTAGATGGCGACAATCAGGCTTTTGGGAGACTTGCCGAGCGTTATGAGCGGCCTGTTCGTGCGGTGGCGCTTGACGTTTTGGGTGATTATCATTTGGCTTCGGATGTGTCGCAGGACGCCTTCGTGACTGCTTATGAAAATCTTTCAGGACTTCGAAAGCCCGTAGCCTTCGGGCCATGGCTGATGAAAATCACTCGCCGATGCGCGATTGATTGCGTTCGTCGAAAAAATGGACGGTCCTTTTTGGAACCGGTTGTTTCATCGAGTAGTCACGATCGCGATGGCCGGCTTGATGAGGAAAAACAATGGCTTTTATCCGCGGTCATAAAGCTGTCAAAGTGTGAAAGGCAGGTGATAATGCTTCGATACTTCTCCTGCCATTCCGTAAAAGAAGTCGCTGAGATAGTTGGCCGAAGTGTCGGCACCGTAACCAAGCAGCTTTCGCGGGCACACAAGCATCTGCGAAATATATTGGAAAGGCCGGAAAGATGACTATTAAAGAAACTGTCGAAGAAAAACTGGAGAAGTTAGGCCGGGCAATAGGTTCCGATGACTCGCTTGTTGAGAATTTGATGAGGCGCATTGACGCAGGGTCGGTTGACGAATCCCCCAGGGCCGTCAGGTCTAACAATAAACTTATTACAGGGAGATTTACCATGAACTATTTTTGGAAAATTGCCGCAGCGGCGGCGATAATAGCGGCAGTGGCACTGTCGATAGTAGTTATAGACAAGCTTACGTCACAAGCCTATGCCTTCGTGGAAACTTTGGAGGCCGTTAAGGATGTTCAATTTATTCATATTGTCAGTCGTGATGAGGCCGGACGAGCCAAAGACGAGAGGTGGATTGAGATAGGGCCTGATGGTTTCCAGGTTCGATACCGGCAAGATAATCCTCCCAACTTTTTTGTCGTCGAAGACGGCGAGACGGTCTCAGTTTACTATAAGGACAAGAATACGATTGTCCTATATGACCCAAAGGACAGGCAATATCAGTGGATTGGCAATCTCGGAGAATGGCTTAAGGAGCTTGCCGGGCAGGGTGGTATTGTAATTGAGGAAAATGTGGATTACTGGGGCCGGAAGGCACACCGCGTGCGGTGGCTCAAGCTGAATCAGGAATGTTATGTCGACCCGGAAACCAAACTTCCCATCGGCATAGGCGGTTATCAGATAAGCTATGAAACTCCGCCTGAAGGTACGTTTGATATTGTCATTGGAACCGGTGTGATAGTAGTAGACAAGCGTCCGGGAGCAGAACCGACGGAAGAACCAGAGTGGTTAGATACAGATGAAATTGCGCACAATTACTTTAATAATGCCCGACATGCATTAGCTGCCGGAAACTACGAAGAGGCCGTCGAGCTGTTCGCCAAGGTGGTCGAACAAGACGGTCGTAACTGGGCATGGTTCTGGTTGGGCAAGGCCCATTATGAACTGGGCGAATATGATACGGCAATCTACGATTTCACAAAAGTCATTGACATGTTCGCTGAGCACCAATCAGTACCGCACTACTGCAATCTGGCGCGGGGACAGGCGTACGCAGCAAAAGGCATGAAAGATATGGCGCGGCATGATTTGGAGGCAGCATTACCGCCGATGATCGAGACACTGCGCAACATAGAGGGTGCAACGATGTTCGATTACGCCGACGACCCGCTGTACAGAAGCCTTCCCAAAGAACAGAGACCAAACGCGCAACAAAGCCTTGCGATGATGATTAACCGCCTGCGAATCATAACAGGTCAAAACTTTGGCTATGACCCCGATGGGATTGCCGAAGAAAACGAGCAGGCAATAGCGGCGTGGGAAGAATGGTACAAAAATTCCGGCAAAATTGAATTTAATCCGGATGCCGTACTTGTTCCTGTCCCGGAAACCGTTGAGCCGGCGGAAGAATAGAACAATTCGACCGGGCTAAAGAATGGATGTTGAATTTCAAGACAGGTGGGCCCTTTGGGTCGACCTGTCTTCTTTTAAAAACCGGCTTTATAGAACTTTTACAAAAAATTCTGTAACCTTTGTGCTTTTTCTCGTCTATATAATAGAGAGACAGAAATCTGAGGATGCTATTAAAGGGTAGGTTTGGAAAAAGTGCAATCTTGATAACATATATGGCTTAAAACTCGCAATGATACTCCTTTTTCTTAATTGGCCGGACTTGTTAGCTCGGCCTTTTCTGGTTTGGAAACGGCGATTTTGCGGAGTTTTACACAAATTTTACAAAAAACCTTGTAACTTTGTGGTTTCTATTACGTCTATTAAGTGTAGAAGCAGGAGTTCGGGGCCGCCCTCACGTGGTTAGAATTGGAAAAGGGAATATCCTGTTAGTGCGGGTGGCACTTTGAATCCTGTATGATACTCCTTCAATTGGCCGGTCCTTGTGGATCGGCCTTTTTTTCTGGAGGTGCAGAATCGTTATCTTTACGAAGTTTTATACAAATTTTACAGAAAATTTTGTAACTTTGTGGGTTCTGTTATGCCTACTATTGATAGAAGCAGGAGTCCGAAGTCACCCTCGCAGGGTAGTGTGGGGATAAAGAGCCCTGTGAGTGTAAGTGGTTTTTGAATTCCTGCATGATACTCCTTCAATTGGCCGGTCCTTGTGGGTCGGCCTTTTTTTCCTTGAGGAGAGCCCAGAATCGCTGTTTTTATGGAGTTTTACTAAACTTTTACTAAAAACTATGTAACTTTTCAGGCTTTATCGCGTCTATATATATAGGAAGAGTTCTCCGCCTGTATCAAAATGGCACCGCAGCTTCATTGCAGCGATGCAGGACGGTGGTGTCAGTGTTCCCTTGTTTGCTTTCGCAGACGGCAAAGGGGCTTTTGGTGCGGGATAATATATTGTGTCATCACCCTCCTCCGAAAGGCCGATACCTCTCAGGTCGGCCTTTTATATTACCCTCGTTTGAGAACCAGGGAAAAAGTCTCCAACGGTCTTGATTGTCGGCCGGCTGGAGATTATTATATTTGATAATGAGAATACCGCTGACGAAATACGGTTGGCCGCAGGTAGTCGTTTTTCCGGTGATTGTGCTTGCGGTAATGATTGTTTTTGCGCTGGCATGGTCGGCCTGGGGCGGATTGCCACTGTGGGCCATACTTTTGGCAGAAGCGCTCCTGGCGTCTGTTTTGATATGGGTTTTGGCATTCTTCCGTGATCCTTACCGGAATCCGCCTTCGGATAAAAATCTGCTGTTGGCACCGGCTGATGGCAGGATAACTGATATCGAGATTGTAGAGGAAGGTAACTTTATCGGCCAGAAAGCGATGCGTATCGGGATTTTTTTGAGTATTTTCAGTACCCACATTAATCGTGCTCCGTGTAACGTAAAAGTCGAGAAAATCACCTATAGAAAAGGTACATACAAAAACGCTGCAAGTCCGCGGTCCGGGCGGGTCAATGAGTCCAACAATCTGGATTTAGTCATGACAGACGGGGCGCACCAGCGGTTGATTGTTCGGCAAATCAGTGGTGCAATCGCCCGGCGAATTGTCTGCGAAGTAAGGGAAGGCCAAGTTTTGACTGGCGGCGAGAAATTCGGGATGATAAAATTCGGCTCAAGGACAGAATTGTATGTGCCTGTTCGTGAAAATGCAAAGTGTCTGGTCCGGATAGGTGACAAAGTCAAAGCGGGTCTGACACCTCTTGTAAGGTATGATTTATGCCCAGATTAAAAACCGAAGCTGCCAAAGAGAGTTTGTTGCGGCGAGTTCGAAAGCAAAGGTTAAAGTACGTCACAGTCCTGCCCTCACTGGTAACAATTCTCAACGGAGTATGTGGTTTCGCGGCCATCATTTTTACCAGTAGAGGCGGATTTGCGATGGCCGGCTATATGGTCCTGCTGGCAATGATTGCCGATATGCTCGACGGAAGGCTTGCACGAATGAGCAAGAGCACTTCCAGCTTCGGGGGCCAGCTCGACAGCCTGTGCGATATTATCAGCTTCGGTGTGGCTCCGGCTTTCCTGATGTTTGAGGTTTTACAAGAGTTCAAATTGGCCGGAC